>CBFCWR010000327.1:0-3650 GCA_965601575.1 uncultured Desulfofustis sp.
AGTATTGTGTCCCCTTAATTCCTGGCCGTGTCCCCTTAATTCGCCAGATCGAGAGATACGAACGAGATGTATCGCAATTAAATCAGGAAAAAATTAGGATTTTTGCTCAAGATCGAGGCGTGGACGTAAATTGAACCGCAGGCGTATGGATAATACGCCGAGGACTCAATTTACGTTCACAACGAAGAGATTGAGTAAAAAGACAATTTTTACCCAATCACCTGGTTCATCTCAAATATCGGTAAAAGAATCGACAACACAATAAAGCCCACCAGAATGCCCATAATTACGATCAGGAGCGGTTCTATCAGCGCGGTGATGCCGAGCGTCGCGGCCTCGAGTTCTCGTTCGCTGGCCTGGGAAATCTTTGCGAGCATCTCCTCGAGCGTGCCGCTTGATTCCCCGACCGCCATCATCTGCACGACGGTGGACGGGAACCACTCGGAGTTGGCGAACGGTGCAACCATGCTGCGTCCGACACGAATCTCCTCGATGGCTTCATCGATGACCTCTGTGATGCAGACGTTGTCCACTACGCGTTTGCTGATCTCCAGGGCGGCGATGATATCGACGCCGCTCTTCAGCAGATTCTCGAGTGTCGACGAGAATTTGAAGAGCACATTTTTTTGTACCGTCCTCCCGATCACCGGACTCTTCAGCAATAAACGGTCACGAATGCGCCGGCCGATTGGTTTATGCATTGCTTTGCTGAAACCAAAGCCGAGTGCCACACCTGCAGCCAACAACAACCACCAGTAGTTCTGCAGAAACGTCCCGGTGCCAATCAGCATCCTGGTCGGCAGAGGCAGCGCTTTTTCCATCTTGGCGTAAACCTGCATGATATCTGGTACCACGAAAGTAATAAGCACAAAGAGAACGCCAATCCCCACGACTACCATGAATGACGAGTATATCAAAGCTGCGCGAAGCCTTGATCTGACCGCCTCGAAACGATCCCCGAAATCGGCCAGGCTGGAGAGTACCAGATCAAGCGAGCCGAAAGCTTCCCCGGCCCGAATCATATTCACGTACATTGGCGAAAAAAGGTCGGGGTGCGCCTGCAGGGCCTGACTCAGCGGCTCGCCCTGACTGAGCGTTTCCCCGAGCTGGGCGACGATTCGTTTCAATCCGGGATTGTCGATCTGGTCAACAATGGAGGACAGGGCTGCGTCAACAGGAATTCCGGCACCTATCAGGGTCGCCAGTTGCCGCGTAAAGACGTTAAGTTCTGAGGATGAAATACGCTTCAGGCGGAGCCAATCATTAAACGAGTCGATAATTCCTCGCTGGCCGGCGCCAGTTTCAGAGATCGTTACCGGATAGTGGCCGCTGCTTTTCAGCCTGGCACGAACTGCAGCCTCATTTTCGGCATCCATGATGCCCGAGGTGCGGGATCCATCAGCGGCTAATGCTTCATATTCAAAAACCGGCACTTGTCGTTCTTGACCTCTCCTGGTTGTATCGTAATCACCCGACGGAGCTGTTGGCCCGCCACCTTGGCGAGCATAGCAGAGTTGAACGACTTAATAAAGTGGGGTTTGCTATTTACCGCAGGCTGGGGATATGGTAAGTCTGCCGGATTTTCATGTACCTGACCGCGTAAAAGCACCCTGACCGTCCCCTATCAAAGATCGAAAATGAAAGAGAAACTGCAGAATTGGCGCGCCAGCCAGCGCTACCGTGAAGTTCTGGGGGTCTGCCTGCCTTTGGTCATGGGGATGTCTGCAGTCACCGTGATGGAGTTCACCGACCGGGTCTTTCTTTCCAACTACAGCCTGGAGGCAATCTCTGCCGCCAGTCCGGCCAGCGGTGCGGCCTTCGTCTTTCTTGTGCTGTTTGGCGGGGTCGGCAGCTATTGCGGCGTTTTCATCGCCCAGTATGTAGGCGCCGGCCGCAACGACCGGGTGGGTGCAATGCTCTGGCAAGGTATCTATTTCACCGGTCTTGCCGGGCTGATCCTGCTGCTCGTCGCCGCTTTTCTGTCCGGCCCGATCTTTTCCCTTGCCGATCATGGGGAAGAGATTCAGAGACTCGAGACCCTCTATTTCAGAATTCTCTGCAGCGGCGGGGTATTTTATGTGGCCGCTCAGACCCTCTCGTCTTTTTTCAGCGGCCGCGGCCTCACCAGGCCGGTGATGATCGTCAACATCATTGGCATGCTGATCAACATACCGCTCGATTTTTGCCTGATTTACGGCTGGGCTTTCTTTCCCGAACTGGGTATTGCCGGTGCCGGTATTGCCACGGTTTTTTCCAGCGCCTCGATTACCCTTATTTTGGTGCTGCTCGTATTCAGAAAAACCCATGAAGACCGCTTCAAGGTCATGTCGGGCAGAAGTTTTGACCTGGCTCTGATCAAGCGGCTGCTCCGCTTTGGCGTGCCTGGTTCGATGCAGCTCTGCATCGATATATCAGCCTTTGTCATCTTCATTATGATCGTGGGCAGGCTCGGCATCGAAGAGCTGGCCGCCACCAACATCGCCCTGTCGATCAGCGCCATCGCCTTTATGCCTTCCTACGGGACATCACAGGGAGTCGCCGTACTGGTAGGTCAGTCGCTCGGCCGCACACGTCCGGACCAGGGGAGGCTTGCCACCATCAGCGCCATCCATTTGCTGCTCTTCTACATTCTAATGGTGGATCTTGTCTTCATCTTCAGCCCCCAGATTGTGGTCGCCATCTTCATCCCTGAAACGACGGCGGCTGCCGACTATGGACCGGTAATGGACAAGGCCGTGACAATCATGCGGATAATGGCCTGCTATCTTCTTCTCGACGCGCTCTACATGATTTTCGCCGGAGTGCTGAAAGGGGCGGGGGACACCCGCTACCTGATGTGTGCCATCCTGGCCGCCTCGATCTTCTGTTTTCTGATACCGCTCTGGATCGGCATCGAACTGTTTGATCGGGGCATATTTTTCGCCTGGGGCTGCGTGCTGAGCTTCGTCTTCTCGCTCTTTCTGCTCACCTGGCTGCGCTACCGTCAGGGTCGCTGGCAGCAGATGTCAGTTATTTGAAAGAAGGCAAAAGTACAATTGGGGATACAATACTTATCGTGTCCCTGATTATTGATCCCCCTTCCCCCATGACATCGGTACTATCCTGGGACATGATAAGTATTGTGACCCCGAATCAGATCTATACTTATGCCCCGCATAGCAAGAGTCGTCATTCCAGGTCTACCGCATCACATCACCCAGCGTGGAAACAGACGCCAGGATACCTTTTTCTCAAATGTGGACTATCGCATGTACCTGCGTTTTATGGCACGGTGGTGTGAAAAACAGAAAGTCGAGATATGGTGCTATTGTCTGATGCCGAATCATATCCACCTGATCGCCGTACCGGAAGCAGAACCATCATTGGCCAGGGCTATTGGCGAGGCACATCGCAGCTATACCTGCTACATCAATGAAAAGAAAAGGTGGAAAGGCTATCTTTGGCAGGGTCGTTTTTCCTCGTTTCCTCTGGATGAGCCACACCTCTTGACGGCAGCCCGCTACATCGAACTCAACCCGCTTCGAGGTGGACTCGTGTCAGACCCGGCCCAATATCCCTGGAGCAGCTGCAAAGCTCATCTGAGCGGTACAGATGATATGCTGGTTAAAGCAAAGCCTTTGTTAAGCCTGGTCTCCGACTGGAGGGAGTTT
>CBFCWR010000328.1:0-3617 GCA_965601575.1 uncultured Desulfofustis sp.
AGCGGTAAGAAGACTGAAGGCCTGGTGACCAGGGGGGGGCGGCATATTTTCATGATACCCTGGAGAGGTCGCACGCTCATTGGTACGACCAATGTTCCGTTCGGGGATGATCTCGACCATGTGAGGGTAACCCGCCAGGACATTGTCGACTTTCTCCAGGACATCAACGCCATCGTGCCCGGTATTTCTCTAATGGAGGATGATGTTCATTACGCCTTTGCCGGTCTGTACCCGTTGATCAGCGACGAGATAAAGAGCGATACCTATCAGGGCACAGGAGAATATCAAGTGGTAGACCACAGCGAGCAGGGAGGGCCGGACGGCATTGTCTCGGTAATGGGTGCAAAATATACGACAGCCAGGGCTATCGCTGAGCAGGCTGTCGATTTGATCGGCAGAAAAATTGAGCTTCCCGATCCTCCGTGCCGCACTGCTTCGGTACCGCTCTTAGAGGGAAGGATCGACAACCTGGAACGGTTTGTTGCCGACAGGCAGCACCGCTATCGCCACATACTGGCGCCCCAGACAGTGTGTGATTTGATTGTCTCACACGGCAGCGAGGTAGACCGGGTGGTGGACTATTGTAAGGGACGCCCCGGCTACCTGGAAAAGCTCTCCGAAGAACGGGAAACGCTTGCCGGTGAGGTCGCCTACGCAGTGGAACACGAAATGGCCCGCACCCTCGATGACGTGATATTCGCCAGAACCGGACTGGGTACCATAGGGCATCCCGGAGCGGAGGTGGTGAACAAGGTTGTCGATATCATGGGGCCTCTTTTGGACTGGGATGTGCAAAGAATCGAAGTAGAGATCGAGGCGGTGGAGCGCCGCTATCGATGGGACGACTGAGGGGTTGAATCTCAAAGTAATGGTCTGAGAGAAGAAAAACTGACTTCAGCTATGACTGCACCGATTATCCATATCGGGCCGACGCCGTTTTTTTCAAATCGTGGATGCCACATCCGTATTCTCAACGAGATCAACGGATTGACTGGTGCCGGCAGGAAAGTAATCCTCTGCACCTACGGGCTCGGCAGCGATGTCGAGGGGGTGGATGTCAGAAGGATCTGGTCGATTCCCGGCTACAAAAAAACAGACGCAGGGTTCTCGGCCTTCAAACCGCTGGCTGACATCCTGCTCTTTTTCCTGGTGTTTAAAGTAGTCTGGCAGGAGAAGGCAAGGGTAATCCACGGCCATTTGCATGAAGGAGGGCTGGTTGGCTGGTGTGTGAAAGTCCTGCTCTTCTGGCGAAAGATAACCCTGATCATGGATATTCAGGGCAGTTTGTCAGGGGAACTTCGCTCTTACGGCACGTTCAAAAAGCTGCCGTTTGTACTCGGTTTTTTTTATTTCCTCGAACGAATTATCTGCCTGATGCCCGATCGGATTGTCTGCTCATCGCAGGCCAGCTTGGATTTTCTCAGACAGTCATGTAGGGTTGATCAGCGTAAACTGGAGCTCGTCCGCGATGTCGTCCCGGCCTCATTCTTCACTGGCGACGGGGCCGATGATGCACGAACGCAATTGGGTTTTCCTCCGGACAAGCAGGTGGTTATCTACACCGGTTCATTGCTCCCAGGAAAAGGAGTCGATCTGCTGGTGGAAGCCATGGAGCACATAGTGAAGAACCGAGATGATGTGTTGTTCGCCCTGATTGGCTATCCTCTCGACAGGGTAAAGGGGGAGGTCGACCGGCGTGGTGTCAAGGATAGGGTCATCCTGCCTGGAGAAGTTGATTACAGCGATTTGAAAAAATGGCTCGCGAGCGCTGATCTGGCCGTTGATCCCAAACCTGCGGGCTCCGGAGAAGCCAGCGGCAAAGTGCTGCACTACATGGCCGCGGGACTGGCGGTGGTATGCTTTGATACCGAGAACAATCGAACATTTCTCGGTGACAGCGGTTTTTTTGCGACCGCGGAGTCGAGCGCCGAGCTTGCCGCAGCCATCGATTTGGCATTGACAGATGAAGAGGTGCGGCGTAAGTATGGTGCGTTCTGCCGCAGCAAGGCCGAGAGTGAGTTTTCATCCGCTACGGCTGGTCAGCAATTAGATCTTCTTTATCAGCAATATGAAAAGTAAAAGAACCGCCGACTTCTGGTCGAGGTTCGAATTTGAGTACTGTGACTACCCCATGGCGCGGCGAATTCACAGTGATGGAAAAGGAGTAAAGAAATGAAAATTTTGGTTACCGGGGGAACCGGGTTCACCGGTAAAGCACTTGTACGTCGACTCCTCAACGACGGCCACCAGGTGGTTGCGCTGGACTATCAGGAGGGGCTGAAGACCCAGGAGCTCCGAGACTGGGGAGCGGAGGTGGTCATCGGAACGGTTACCGATCGGGACGTGGTCGACCGCTGCATGCAGGGGGTTGAGATCGTCCACCACCTGGCCGCCGCCTTCAGGCAGCTCAACGTTCCCAACAGTTATTATTGGGAGGTCAACGTCCAGGGGACAAAAAACGTACTTGAAGCGGCCCTCCGGGAAAAGGTAAAGAAGTTCATCTACTGCTCCACCTGCGGAGTGCACGGTAACGTCGACAATCCCCCCGGCAACGAGGACAGCCCGATAAATGCCGCCGACTACTACCAGCAAACCAAGTACGAGGCTGAGCCGATCGTCAAAAAGTTTCAGGAAAAGGGCATGGAAACTACGATCCTGCGGCCTGCTGCGATTTACGGGCCGGGTGATCCGGAACGTTTCTTCATGATCTTCAAACGGGTAAATAAAGGCACGTTCCCGATGTTTGGCAACGGCAAGACTCTTTACCATCCCCTCTACATAGATCACCTCGTTGATGCCCACGTTCTGGCCCAGGAACCGGGCAAGGGGGTCGGTGAAGCCTACCTGATCGCCGACGAGGAGTACATCGAGATCAAAACGCTTGTGGAGAAGACCGCACAAGCTCTCGGGGTAGAGGTCAAGATTCCCCATTTCCCGGTGACGCCGGTGATCGTCATCGGCCACATATGCGAGAAAGTCTGCAAGCCGTTCAAGATTACTCCCCCTATTTTTCCACGCCGGGTTGACTGGTATCGACAGAACCGCGCCTTTTCAATCGACAAGGCCAAACGTGATCTGGGCTATGCTCCCAATATCAGCATAGATGAGGGGCTGCGCCGGACCGCCGCCTGGTATCGTGAAGAGGGGTATCTCTAGGCCAACCCACTTCGTTCAAATTATCGGAGCACAAGAAAATGCGGATCAGATCAGCTTCTCTCATGTGTGCGTTGCTGATGCTGGTTTTGAGCTCCTGCTCCGAAACCTATTATCCAGAAACGGAAAGCGAGGGGGGGTGGCGTAAGAATACCGATCGTGATTTTCTGATCGACCACGGCCTGAACCCCAAAGGCGTATCTAACTTCCTGGCCTATAATCTCCAAACCAAAGGGGCCACCAGTGCTATTGTTATCAAAGATGGCTGGGTGGTTGGAGAATGGTATCGAAAGAACTATTCCAAAACCCAAAAAGTATATGTGGCCTCCATTGGCAAGTCCTTTGCCCTTGCCTGTTTTGGGATTGCCGTAAAAGATGGGATCGACGGGAAACTGCCGATCAAAATAAGGCGCTCTTCTCTGCTCTATGATAAGCGCTGGCTGGCCGTTGGTTTCCCCCTTTCA
>CBFCWR010000329.1:0-3614 GCA_965601575.1 uncultured Desulfofustis sp.
AAGGACTTGGCCTGGGTGAGGACCCCTTGATTGGCTTGATATTGCTGCCTGGCTATCTCTATCTGCGGGTTATTTTCCAGGGCAATCTGAATACACTCCTCCAGAGTAAGCTGCAGAGTTTCCGCCTGACTCATCCTGATCGGCAGCAGGCAGAGAACAGAAATGATCGTGAGCAGCCTGAGAGCAGAAGTGCACATATCCAAGTCCCCTTTTCAGTGAGTGGAAGTTGTCTACCGGAAATGGCGGCCAGTCTTTAGTAGGAAAATAACAGGTTTCGATTATAATTTGTACCACAAGAGAATCAATTATCGCTTGTTTTTCTCAGTGTAACGATTAAAGAATCCTTGCATACCAAAGATTTCCTGTATCCATGCGGATATGACCATTGATCAGAAAAGGATCCATCATGATTAGACTCCTCACACTTGCCTGCTTTGCTGCAAGCCTCTTTCTCTCCTCCTGCAGTGAAGAACCGAAAGATGAATCAACCACGGAAAGGAAAGCTCCTCCTCCGCTTGCGGTAGAGGTGATTACCGTAAACGATGAATCGTTGCCGTTGTGGATCAGCTTCACGGGCAGAACGGAGGCATTCAAACGGGTCGAAGTTCGGGCCAGGGTGTCGGGCCGGCTCGATCAGGTGCTTTTCACCGAAGGCGACTATGTGGACGAAGGAGAAACCCTGTTTGTGATCGAAAAGGACAGCTATGAAGCGGCGCTGGCCCAGGCCAGGGCCCAGCTTCAGATGAACCAGGCCAGCCTCAAACTGGCCCGGGCCGATGTCGAACGATACAAGCCCCTGGTGGCTGAAGATCTGGCTCCACGGGCGACCCTGGAGCAGTACGAGGCTCGGGAGGCGGAGCTGATCGCTGCGATAAAGTCCGATGAAGCTGCCATCCAGGATGCGGAACTCAATCTGAGCTACACCGATGTAGTTGCACCGATATCCGGCCGGGTCAGCCGCAAGCTCGTCGATATCGGCAATATTGTCGGGTACGGTGAGCAGACGGTATTGACGACGATAATATCGGACAACCCGATGTATGCGTACTTCAACCCGACCGAGTCCCAGTTCCAGGCCATGAGGACCTACAAGTCACGGGATGAAATGCCCGCCGTGGTGACCGTTTCGCAGGATCAGATGGGACTGGTGCAGCGCGATCCGCTCAAGGGAAAAGTCGATTTTTCCGACAACAGGGTCGACAACAATACGGGGACCATATCCATGCGGGCGCTGGTCGCCAACGATGACCATTCGCTGCTCGAGGGAACCTTTGTCTACGTTGAGGTGATGATCAGTGATCAGGCATCGTTCATGCTCATACCACCCGGGGTGGTGCAGGAAGACCAGCAGGGCAGTTATGTCTACGTGCTGGACGAGAACAACAGCGCCAAACGGGTCAATATCAAGAGCGGCTATGAGAGCAGATACTACATGATCGTCACGGACGGCCTGGAAGGGGGCGAGAAAATCATTATTTCGGGCTTTGCCAAACTTAGACCTGGGGCGCCGATTGATCCCAAAGATGTGACGGACAGCAAAGGTGTGAAGGCCACACTTAAAAAGCAGGGAATGATGGATACAGAGGCGAACTAATGTTCTCGATTTTCTTTATCAAGCGACCCATCTTCGCGATGGTGATCTCGCTGCTGATCGTATTGGCGGGTAGTGTATCCATCTTTGTACTTCCCATCCAGGAATATCCGGAAGTGGCGCCGCCCACGGTGCTGGTTTCGGCCACCTATGTGGGTGCCAATGCATTCAGTGTCGAGGAGTCGGTGACCCGTCCACTCGAGGACCGCATCAACGGTGTACAGGGCATGATCTATATGACCAGCTCCAGCACCAGTGCCGGCACCGCCAGTATAAATGTCTATTTCAGACCGGGCTACAACCTCGATATTGCCGCGGTGGATGTGCAGAACAAAGTGTCCATGGCCACCCCGCAGCTGCCCAGCGAGGTGCGCCAGCAGGGAGTGATAGTCGACAAGCAGTCGCCCTCCATCGTCTGTTTTATCGCTCTTACCGGCGATGAACAGTTTGATGAAGGTTTTCTGAGCAACTACGTGACCATCAATATCCTCGATGAGCTGCGCCGGATTCCGGGAGTCGGCAAGGCCGAAAATCTCGGTGAGAAGAAGTACTCGATGCGTATCTGGCTCGATCCCGACCGAATCAAATCGATGGGTATGAGCCCCAATGACGTGATCAGCGCCGTCCAATCCCAGAACAGGCAGGCCGCGCTCGGGCGGCTCGGGGCGCCGCCCACCTACGATGACCAGCAGATTCAGTTCACCCTGACCACCCGGGGGCAGTTAAAGGATGTAAAAGAATTTGAAGACATCATCATCAAACGACGCGATGACGGGACCCTTGTTTATCTGCGCGACGTGGCCACCATCGAACTCGGAGCCGAGAAATACGACTGGAATGCCCGGGTAAACCAGAAGCCTGCGGCCTCAGTGGCCATTTACCAGCTGCCCGGTGCCAATGCCCTGGATATCAAGAAACGGGCCGTAGAAAAAATGGAGGAATTGAGCAAGCGCTTTCCGGAGGGGCTCGAATATTCAATTCCCTATGATACGACACTGTTCGTCGATGTGGCCATCCAGAATGTGGTCCAGAACCTGATCATCGCGGTGGGACTCGTGATCCTGATCGTCTTTATCTTCCTCGGCTCCTGGCGGCCGACCATTATCGCCTCGGTGGCCATACCGGTTGCCCTGGTCGGCACCTTCGGCATTATGCTGGCGGCTGGGTTTTCCATCAACTTCCTGACCCTGTTCGGGCTCATCCTGGCCATCGGTATTGTCGTAGACGATGTCATTTTAGTGGTTGAAAACGTTGAGAGGATCATGAACGAGGAACCGGATCTCACCATCCCCCAGGTGGTCAAGCAGGCGATGCTGCAGCTGATCGGCCCGATCATCGCTACTACGCTGGTGCTGGTTGCGGTCTTCGTACCGGTGTCGATGATGCCCGGGCTGACCGGCAGCGTTTACCGTCAATTCGCCCTGACCATTTCATTTGCGGTCATGATCTCCTCGCTTAATGCGATGACCCTGTCGCCTGCGTTGTCGGCGATTGTTATCAGGCGATTCGAGGAGGGTAAGGGGAAATTTATCCTCTTCCGCCTGTTTGATAAGTTTTTCGACTGGCTCACCAGGGGATACACGGCGCTTGTTCGCTTCCTGATCAAAGTCAGATACCTGGTTGTCCTGGTCTTTATCGGTCTGCTGGTAGCCACCTGGTGGATGTTCAAGGTCACTCCGACTGGTTTTGTCCCGGAGGAGGACAAGGGTGCCTTCATGGTTATGTTCAATCTCAAACCAGGAACTGCGTTGAGCCAGACAAGCAGGGTGCGGGCCGAGGTCGAAGAGATTATCACCGGCATCGAGGGTGTTAAGGATCTGGTACTGATCGATGGTTACAATCTGCTCAGCTCCACCCTCGACTCAAGTGCCGGGGCCGGCTTTGTCAGCCTCACCCACTGGAGCGAGCGAACGGCACCTGGTATGGATGCCGAGTCGATTATTAAAAAGGTCAATGGCCAGAGTGCGGTGATTTCCGATGCCAATGTGGTCGCCTTCAACCTGCCCGGTATTCCGGGCATCGG
>CBFCWR010000330.1:0-3596 GCA_965601575.1 uncultured Desulfofustis sp.
CATGACCGCCTTGTGCACCTCAGGATCGAGCCCATCGGAAAAATACTCCCGGGGCACACCGACCCGCACACCCTGCAATCCCTCGGTGAGAAAGCTTGAATAATCCTCCGCCGGCCGATTGACCGAAGTGGAATCACGCCGGTCATAGCCGCAGATGGACTGCATCATCAGTGCACAATCACTCACATCTCTGGTCAGTGGACCGATCTGATCCAGCGATGAAGCGAAAGCCACCAGGCCGTATCTCGAAACCCGGCCATAGGTTGGCTTCATACCGACGATACCGCACAGCGACGCCGGCTGACGAATAGAACCGCCGGTGTCGGATCCCAGGGAGCCAAGAACTTGTCCTGAAGCCACCGATGAGGCTGAACCTCCTGACGAACCCCCGGCAACACATTCAAGGTTCCAGGGATTGGAGGGTATCTTGTAGGCACAGTTCTCCGAGGTGGAGCCCATGGCAAATTCGTCCATTGCTGCCTTTCCAACGATTACCGCTCCTTCGGAATTGAGTTTTTCCACCACGGTTGCGTCATAGGGCGGTGCAAAGTTTTCCAGTATTTTTGAACCACAGGTTGTAGTGCGGTCCTTGGTGCACAACAGATCTTTTAACGACAAGGGAACCCCGCAGAGCGCACCCCCTTCTCCCTTCTGAAGATGAAGATCTGCCTGCGCCGCGGCCTTCAGGGCCGATTCGGGATCCAGTGAAATAAATGAGCAGATCGCTTCCTCGGTACTCTCTATGCGTTCGAGGCAGCTCCGGGTCAATTCGACAGATGATAATTTTTTTTCGGCCAACAGCGTATTGGCTTCTGTAATGGTCAGCTCGTAAGGCTCCATGAAAATCCCCAATAACGTGGGACAGGTGTTACCGCCACGTATGTTCTAATATATTAGAATTGTTACCAGAGTTAAATTACCCGAGGAACTACAAATGAATCGTCGCTGTGGTCAGGCCCATTTGCCAGTGCTTTGTCCTGGTCCAGTGAAGGTTCAACGATGTCTTCACGAAACGCATTGGTGATCGAGAAAGCGTGAGTCGTCGGTTCGACTCCCTCGGTGTCCAGCTCTTCGAGCTTGGCAACATAAGAGAGAATCATGTCAAGCTGCCCGGTCATCAGGTCGAGCTCCTCGCCGTCCAGATGAAGTCGCGCCAGGTGGGCGACGTGTTCTACTTCTTGCCTGGTTATTTTCATTTCAGTTTAATTTACAATGTTGTTGTGACCGAATTGGTCTGAACCCGCCGAAACGGCCAGGTATTGCGGGCCAAACTTGGTGAGCTGTTCGGTGAAGACATCGACGATGTCCTTGTCAAACTGAGTTCCTGCGCAGAGATTCAGCTCTTCGATGGCCTCGCCCATATTCTTGTTACGCCGGTAGTTTCTGAACGACGTCATGGCGTCATAGCTGTCGGCCACAGTAAGGATTTTGGTTAGCCGGTCAAGGTCTTGTCCACCAATACCATCGGGATAGCCTCCACCATCCACGCGTTCATGGTGATGACGAATAATGAATTGTTCACGCTCCATGAAGCCGAGCGGCTTGATAATATTTGCACCGACGCCGGGATGTTCGTTGATCAGCCGCCGCTCCTCGTCGCTCAGAGGGCCATTTTTCTGAATACAGGAAAGATCGATAACCAGTTTTCCGATGTCATGGAATTGGGCCGCCCGCTTCAGCACGATGAGATCCTGGCTGTCGAGACCCATGGCGGTTCCCAGCATATACGCATAGCTGGTGACCCTCATGGTGTGGCCGGCGGTGTAACAATCCTTTTCTTCCATGGCACGCTGCAAACTGCTCATTAATTGTACGGTGGCATTTTCCAGGCTGTCACTGTATGCCCGCAGCAGTTTGTTCTGTTCTTCAAGCTGCAGGGTTTTGCGCCTGACGTCGTCCTCGAGGGCCTGTTTGTAGCGCCGCTCCTGCAGGACGTAGTTCCTCTTTTCCACCGCGCGACTGATCTTGACGTTGAAAATATCGAGATCTTCGATCGGTTTGCAGAGAAAATCATACACCCCCATATTGATTGCCCTGACGGCATCTGCCATTGAACCCGAGCCGGTCAGCAGGACTATGGGAATATCTGTCCCCCGCCGGTTGAGTTCTTCTATGGCTTCAAAACCGTTGAGATCGGGCATGTGAATGTCGAGCAGGATGACGTCGAACGAGTCATCCACCTTCTGCAGAAGCTCTCTGCCCCCCAGTGCTCCGACGGCCTGATAACCGAACATTTCCAGAATCTGCACCACCGCGTTGCATACCAGGGAGTCGTCATCGGCGACGATGATTTTTGCTGCTTTGTCGTGCTCCACAGACATTATCTGTTCACCTCAGGGTGCCTATTAAATATTCCAGTGGTTGCCGGCTGCTTCGATGGCCCGCCCGATGGCATCATGGGAATCATGGCAGTTTTTGAACTGCTCGGCCAGTTCACCATCGAGATAGAATTCGCTGTCGTCATCGGTCAAAGGGCCGCCGCGCAGTTCTGATAAGACCGCCAGGGATCCGTCCCTCTGTCCTTTGAGATTGTAGCCACCTTCCAGGGTTACCAGCAACCTGCCCTGACAGACTTCCTCGGCAAGACCGAGCAGCGCCCTGGTCATATAGGCGAAACCGGCCGGTCCCACCGACATGGAACCCAGGGGGTCGCCGTGGTAGATATCAAACCCCGCCGACACCAGGATCAGATCCGGCCGGTAGGCTCGCCCCACAGGAATGACAATATCGTTGAATATGGCAGCGTATTCTCGATCGCCGAACCCGCCCGGCAGCGGGATATTGACAGTGTAGCCAGTACCTTCACCGATCCCTGTCTCCTGCAGCGCCCCAGTTCCAGGATAATAAGGAAACTGATGGGTTGAGAGGTAGAGAACCTTGCTGGTGTCATAAAAAGAGAACTGGGTGCCGTTGCCGTGGTGCAGGTCCCAGTCGACGATCATTATCCGGTCCAAGTTGTGGCTGATGGCTCCATGCCAGGCGGCCACGGCGATGTTGTTGAACAGGCAGAAGCCCATGGCCCGGTCCTTCTCGGCGTGGTGGCCGGGCGGTCTCACCAGGGCAAAGCCATTGTCGATCTCGCCTTCCATGAGCAGATCTACCCCCTTGATCACTGCTCCCGCTGCCAGAAGTGCTGCTTCATAGGATTTGGCGGAGGTAGCGGTATCCTGGTCGAGGTAGTCGTACCGCCTGCCGGATGTATCCGCCACCCGTCTGATCAGGGCATTGCCATGGTTCTGCTCGAGATGTTCCGGATCGGCCGGTCCAAAGTCGGGATACACGAATTTCTGTTTGTGTTCCGGCTTTTCAATAAAATCATAGATAACCCTGAGGCGATCTATACGTTCCGGATGGTTGGGTCCGGGATCGTGCATCAGAAACAGATCATCTTTAAAAACAGCTGTTGTCCTCATATCATTTCCCCCGGAGTGATTGAATCCTTCTCACTCGTCAGTCCCTCTCCCCCGTCGCACCCTCAACCAGGGGTTTTCCCCTGCCCTGGAGACGTTCATACCTTACACCATGGAGGACCCGCAGACCTCCTCCACGACCTAACAACTGGCTATAATAAAAAAAAAGGCCGTATTCTCCAAAAG
>CBFCWR010000331.1:0-3593 GCA_965601575.1 uncultured Desulfofustis sp.
CATCGAGATGGGGAAAGAGCAGGTCGTCCTGAAAGAGGATGCCCACATTGCGGTGTTCCATGTCGATGTCATTCAGAGTGCGGTTATTGAGGATGATCATTCCACTAGAGGAAAATCCGGGATCGAGCATACCGCAGATCGAGGCCAGCAGAGTTGATTTACCGCATCCTGAGGGACCCATGATGGTGGTAATGGTACCGGGTTCTACGGTCAGGCTCAAGGGGGAGAACAGGGGGACCCTGTTGAGACTGATTTCAATGGCGTCGAGAACAAGTGACATGGGGCCTCAATTCTGCATTGCCTGTCGTTTCCTGAACATTATTGCCGGCAGCGCGATGGCGGTGAGATAGGCGGTCAGGGCGAGCAGCAGCTGAATCAGCGCATAGACCGCCATGACCCGTCTGTCTGAACCGCTGGCCAGGCTGACGGTTTCGGTGGTTATGGTGGCAAATCTGCCGGCTCCAACATACAGGGTGGGGAGATACTGCGCAATGGAAACACCGAAGCCGACGGCCATGCTGAACAGGATGGGTTTGGCCAGGATGACCAGTTTTATCCTAAAAAAGGTGTGCAGCGAGCCGCCGCACAGTGTTTTACCCACATAGCTGTAGCGCTGATCATAACTGCGGTAAGCGTTGGCCAGAGTCAGGAAGACATAGGGCAATACGAAGACGAGATGGATCCAGATGAGGGCTGCCCAGGTGCCCTCGAGGTGAAAGAACACGAGCAGGACCTGGATGCCAAAGAGAAAACTGATCTGGGGGATGAGCAGCGGCAGATACACAATCCACAATGAGCGTTGGCTGATCGAGGCGATCCTTGTCCTGGCCAGTTTTTGTTCATTTTCAAAACAGCCGATGACAATGATAATAGCCAGCACGCAGCTCAGCAGCGCTGCCAGCCCGCTTACCCAGAAGGGCCCCAGCAGCTGGCCGAAAGACAGCGTCCAGTTGGAAATACTGAAGCTGGATGGGAAAAAGTGGGGGAAGCGCCAGATCCGGGTTATCGACCAGAGAAGCAAAGCGATGATACTGACAAGGTTGACACCCAGAAGAACCACCGCATAGAAAGTACCGGTGGGTAAAAGCATCTCGAAAGGTGACGCCCGCCTGCCGTCCAAGATTTTTCTGGAGCCAATCCTGCTGATAATATATTCAAGCGCCAGCGCCGAGCCAATGCACACCAGCGTCACTATGAGAAGCAGCAGGGCACCGGCGGCGCCGATAAACCGGTTTGAAATCTCAGGTGAGTTGAACCAGCGGTCTATGAGCACAGCCAGCGTCGGCGGCAGTGAGGGACCGATGATGTAGGCCAGGTCGACCACTGAAAGCGAGTAGGCCAACACCGCCAGAAGTGGCAGCCTGAGCATGGGATAGAGCTGGGGGATGATGAGTCGAGTCCATATCCTCAGCCTCCGGTAACCGAGGCTGCGGCCAATCCAGATTGTTCTCCTGACATCGATCCTGCTCAGGCCGCTGAAGATCATCAGCAGAAGAAATGGGGTTTCTTTGCACAACATGGTCAAGGTCAGACTGATGGCCCATGGATCGCCGGCAGTGGTCCAGTCGGGAGGATAGATAAACCCTGAGGGATAGGGAGAAACAGCTCTGATCAGCCACCCGCTCGGCGCAATCAGAAAAGTGAAGCCTATGGCAAAAGCGGCGTGAGGGAGCGAAAGCAGGGGAGCGAGGCTCATCTGGATGACCGACCATAATCTCGTCCCATATAGGGTAGCCGCGATCCAAAGAGCCAGGCCCAGCGATAACAAGGTGGCGCCGAGACCGGACACAAGGGTGGAGCGTAATGCGCCGGGAAGACTCGGATGGTGGAGAAGCGCGGTAAACGGCTCCAGGCTGAAGCGGGTGCTGCCGGCAGCGGCGAGGTGGCCAAAAGCCGGCGCCCAGGTGAACATCAGTCCCGCCACGACAGGTAATAGAAATATTGCCAGTGCCAGAACGGGGAATAGCTTCAGCCGGCTGCGTTGTCCTGGCATGGAGAAGACTGCTACTTCGAGTAGCGATTCAGCCACTCTTTTTCAATTGCCGCCACCCATGAGGCATGGGGCTCTAGCAGGACACTACCCAGCTCTTCAGGGCTGAGGGTGGCCACACCTTGGGGAATGGCTTCGAAAAGACCTCGCTGTTCAGGGCTTAGTTTAGACAGAGCCAGTACTGTTGGATCGCCCCAGACCGCAGGATCGCTCTTACGGGCCTGGGCCTCCGGGGAAAGCAGGAAATTGGCCAGCACCATGGCGCCCTCACTGGCACTGCTGTTGAAAGGAATCGCCAGGAAATGGGTGTTGCCGATCGTACCACCGTCGTGCACATAGGTTCTGATGCTTGCCGGCAGTTCCCCCGTGGCGATAGCGTTGCTCGCCTCGGAAGGGTTGAAGCTCAGGGATATGAATATCTCCCGGTCGGCAAGCAGCCGCTTCATCTCAGGGGCGCTTTTGGGCTGGGCACTGCCCCCGCGCCACATGTGGGGGTGCAGGGAGTCGAGAAAGGCCCAGAGTGGAGCCGTGACTGCTTTTAACTGGGTGCTGTCGACCGGTTTGTAAAGCAGATCACGATCCGGAATCAGTTCGAGCAGAGCCTGTTTGATAAAAGTAGTGCCGTAAAAATCCGGGGGGGCCGGATAGGTGAAACGACCGTTGTTGTCCTTCGCGAACCGGAGTAATTCCTGCATGTTCGCGGGCGGGTTTTCAACTACTGCTGAATCGTAGAGAAAGACCAGTTGGGCCATGCCCCAAGGGGATTCCTGATTGTTAACCGGTACGGTGAAGTCGAAAAGCGTGGAAACCTTGTTTTCTGTATCAACCAGTTGATAGTTGGGAAATATCTGGGTGTAGGGCGGCAGCAGCAGATTGTTTTCCTTCATGGCATGAAAGTTCTCTCCGTTTATCCACATCAGATCAACGCTCCCACCGCTGATGCGGCCGCCGCTCTTTTCCGCCAGGATCCTACTTACCACATCACCGATATCGGCCACCTTCACATGTTTGACCGTTATGCCGTAGCGCTCCTTCAACTGCTCGGCAGCCCAGGAGACATAGCGGTTGATCACGTCGGAACCGCCCCAGCCGTTGAAATAGACGGTCTGGCCTTCGGCGGCCGCGACTACCTGCGACCAGTCACGGGCTATTGCCGGGGCCTGAACCAAAAGAAGCATCAACAGCGCGATGACAATCGAAAACACTCGATGTGCATAATGATTCATAATTTTCGCCTTTATCGTGCAGGTGGGAGGTCGCCGGGTTTGGGATTGGCTAGAAGTACCACGTTTTGCCTGCAGGTGCAATGATTCGGACAGCTCTGCAAAGGCTGTTTCTTCTCTGTTGTGATGTTTGACAGGAAGGACGCAGACCACTATTGTCGTTAGCGATGGGAGGGTAATTTTTCGATGCAGCACGATGACGCTCGTAAACCAATCCTGGGGGAATTTACATGCGCTGGAAGGACGGCCGCAGAAGTGGCAACATTGAAGATAGAAGAGGAAGAAGGCTCTCGGGCAAAGCGAAAGGAGGCGGAATAGGGCTGCTGGTTCTGGTGCTGGTGGGCCTGTTCTTTGGCATCGACCCGGCCTTGATTCTGCAG
>CBFCWR010000332.1:0-3585 GCA_965601575.1 uncultured Desulfofustis sp.
ACTTAATTCGAGCAATTCTGAATTAAGTATTGTGTCCCCATAATTCTTTTTCCCCTTAATTCTTACTCTATTCCGGATGCAGATCATACAACGTCTCATCGTGAGTCGGCGGTCGTTTTGACATCGCTTTTTTCTTGATGGCTTCGAAAGAAAAATCGTCTTCGTCCATCAGGTCTCCCATCTCTTTCTCAATCTGTTCAGGATCCTCCCCTTTCTCCATCCGGCTGATGGCCTCTTCCATGTTCTCACCGAGGTTCATGCCGGTACGCTCGGTGAATTTGCGCATCAGGGTAGCCATCTGCTTGGGGTCATCTTCGTTGATGCTCTCAGATTCGCGCATCAGCGAGTCGAGAGCCTGCTCCATTTTGGATTCGTCGATGCCGGCAAATTGATCGTCCTCCTCGCTGGCCTTACCGATGGTGGCAAACATGGAGACCTGGCGCTCGAGTTCTGAACGGCCACATTTCGGACAATTCGGTCTGCTCTCGGTGTCGATTCTCTTTGAGTAAAAATTGTAGATGGTGTTGCAGTCGCTGCAGAAAAATTCGTAAATCGGCATTTTGGGTCAGATTAAGTGTGTGGGTTGTAAATGTGTGGTCAGCCAATGTGACAAAAGCTCCAGACGCCCCGTCAGGCAGGGCACGGGCTGGGAGCCGGCAGGACCGGCCTGGCAGCGCGTTGAGCGGGCGCCACCGTGCGTAACCGAGCCTGTAGGGATGCATCGAGCGTATGTCGCCATGGCTATATTCCTATTACCGCGTCAATTTCCTCATCACTCACTTCGTCGGTGATGATCACTTCACCGATGTCGGTGGCTAGTATATAAGAAGTTTTACTGCCAATCCTCTTCTTGTCGGTGAGAAGGTAGGATTTTATCCTGTTTCGGTCAAGATCTTCGGGCACTTCAGTGGGCAATCCGTAGCGTTTGAGCATGGAAATGACGGCTGCTAATTTTTCGTTGCCGAGAACCCCCTTGAGCACCGAAATTCTGGCCGCGGCAACCATGCCGATGGCAACTGCGAACCCGTGGGGAATTTCAAAATCGGAAGCAGCTTCCACGGCGTGGCCTATGGTGTGTCCGAAGTTTAATATGCGCCTGACATTGGACTCTTTTTCATCCTCGGCAACCACGGCTGATTTTATACTGCAGCTGACATGGATCAGTTTCTCCAATACTACGGGATCGAGTGCCATTACCTGTTCGAACTTCAGATCGAGCATCTGGAAATACTCGGCGTCCCGGATGATGCCATGTTTGATGACTTCGGCCATGCCGTTGATATATTCCCTCTGCGGAAGCGTGTGTAACACGTCAGGATCTATGTAGACCGCTTCGGGCTGGTAAAAGGCGCCCACCAGATTTTTACCCTCCGGTATGTCGACGCCGGTTTTACCACCCACCGAACTGTCCACCTGGGCCAGCAGGCTGGTCGGGATCTGGATAAAGGGTACGCCTCGCATGTAGGTCGCAGCCACAAAACCGGCAACATCCCCCGACACCCCGCCGCCCAGCGCAATGAACATGGATTTGCGGTCGATACCCATCCGGGCCGCCTGGCTGATCAGAGAACCAACCGTAGCCAGATTCTTATGTTCCTCGCCGTGGGGGAAGCTCAGCAGGTCAGCATCGAGTCCGGCTGACTCCATCGACTGAAGCAATTTCCTGCCGTAAATTTCAGCAATGTTGTCGTCGGTGATGATGCAGTATCTACTGGCCGGATGCAAAGATCCAATGTCGCTGCTGATCTTTTCCAGGCAGCCCTGTTCGATGGTAATCGAATAACTGCGATCTCCAAGACCTACCTCGAGTGTACTCATGTCAAGTCCAAGAAGCTCTGAAACATAGTGAATGATAATAAAATGTTATAAACATTTTTACCACTGCTGCCAAAAAAAAAGGAGACGGAGCACCAGGCTCCGTCTCCTTTGAAAAACTGCAGATGAAGGTTGTTTACATCTTGGAACCTTCAGCGTGGCTCTGAGTCTTGATCTCAACCTTCTCGGTCAGGCCCTCATAGTACTCACGCAGATGATCGAGAACTTCGTCGCGACCAAAGTGGTCAACGATCTCGGCACCATCGGAAAGCGCTTTACGCAGCTTGGTACCGGAGAGAATGACGCGGGAATCTTTATCATGCGGGCAGGTACGCAGGGAAGCCATGCCGTCACATTCGTGGCAGTAGAAGGTCCAGTCGATCTTCATGGGCCTGCACAGCAGGTCCTTGCCGGGATCGCCGGTAACCGGGATCTCGTCGAAGATGGTCTGGGCCTCGAACAGACCGTAGAAGTCGCCAACGCCTGCATGGTCACGTCCGATCAGCATGTTGTTGACGCCGTAGTTCTGACGGAAGGTCGCGTGCAGCAAACCTTCGCGGGGTCCGGCATAACGCATATCCAGCGGATAACCGGCGGAGTAGACGTTCTCTTCTACGAAGTGCTTGTCGATCAGAATCTCGATGGCCTTGATGCGCACCTTGGCCGGGATATCGCCGGGCTTCAGGTTGCCGATCAGGGAGTGAATCAGAACACCGTCGCACACCTCTACCGCGATCTTGGCGAGGTACTCATGGGAACGATGCATCGGGTTGCGGAGCTGCAGGGCAGCTACGTTGGCCCAGCCGCGTTCGTCGAACAGCGCACGGGTCTCAGCCGGCTTCAGGTAGATTCCCGGGTATTCTGCAGGATATTCACCTTCGGAAAGAACTTTAACCGGACCGGCAAGGTTGAACTCTTTCTGAGCCATAACCATGATGACGCCCGGATGGTCTTCAGGGGCGATCTTCCAGAAGTTGCCGTCAACGGACTCTTCGCCCTGGCCCATGAAGACTTTCTCACATTCCCACTTCTTGTCTTCCTCGGTCATCTCATACTTCTCTTCGACCTTCATGGTGGCGAAAGTTTCACCATCCTTGACCAGAGCGATCTCGTCGCCTTCGTTGATATCTGCAGCATCAGCGGCAGATACGTCAAGGGTGATCGGTACCGGCCAGAAAGTGCCGTCTGCCATCTGGAAGTTCTCGCACACGCCTTTCCAGTCGGCTTTGGACATGAAACCGGTCAGCGGGCTGAAGCCACCGATGCCCATCATGATCAGATCGCCTTTAGCGCGGGCGGAAATCTCAACCTGCTTCAGGCCAGCAGCTTTCTGCAGTTCGGCATCTTTCTCAGCGCCTTCCAGAAGTGCACACACAAGACCTTTTCCACCATGGGGTGCTACTAATTTCGACATAGTGTTCCTCTTCTTTTTAGTATTGGAATTAAATGCGCCGTTTCAGAAATTGAAACGGCAGCTCACGTAGTGACTGTTCTTGAACAATGACTTCTCGATAAGCTGATTTGAATTTTCAGACCCTCAAAATGCTTATGAACCACCATTCAGTTACAAGCCGTTTATATATAGTGAAGTGATAAAAAAAGTCAAGACAAAAGCGACGGAATCATGCGCCCTTCACTGTTTAATTAACTACAGCGAGCAATAGTGCTGAGGTTGGAGAATAACTGAACTGATAACGGGGATACGGTACTTAACCTGTCCCCTTTATTCAGGAGAAAAATAACGCAGTCTCAGCGCATTAGTAACCACCG
>CBFCWR010000333.1:0-3576 GCA_965601575.1 uncultured Desulfofustis sp.
GCATGACGGCAGTGACCATGCTGGTATTCAAGGATACCATTCTCGGTTTCGCGGCTTCGATCCAGCTCACCGCCACCGATATGGTCCGCGTCGGCGACTGGGTTGAAATGCCTTCCTACGGGGCTGACGGCGATGTGATTTCAATCTCCATTCATACCATCAGAGTCCAGAACTGGGATAAGACGATCACCACCATCCCGACCTATTCACTGGTCACAAATTCTTTCAAAAACTGGCGGGGGATGTCGGAATCCGGTGGTCGGCGCATCAAGCGGGCACTGATGCTTGATGTCAATTCGATTCGGTTCTGTGACCAGGAGCTGTTCGAACGGCTCTCTGGAATACGTCTGCTCAGCGACTACCTGCAGGCCAAACAGCAGGAAATCACCGAGTACAACCGCACCAGACAAATGGAGCCGGAAAACGACCTGGGTATCAACGGCAGACGCCAGACCAACATCGGTATTTTCAGAGCCTACGTCGTCGCCTATCTCAAGGACAATCCGCTGATCAGCCGGAACATGACCTTTCTGGTCAGGCAGCTGGCCCAGACAGAATACGGGCTGCCTCTGGAAATTTATGTCTTTTCCACCGATCAGCGCTGGGTTCAGTACGAAAAAATCCAGTCCGATATTTTCGACCACCTGTTTGCCGCCCTCCCGGTATTTGAGTTGCGCCCCTTCCAGAATCCCACCGGTTACGACATACAGCACCTGTCTCAGGCACCGGAAGTGATATCCTGATGGTCAGCAGTGCCCCACCCTGCCTCTACATGGCGCCGCTCAAGGGGATCACCGACAGCCTTTTCAGGCAGGTGTATCTCCGCAATTTTATAGGCATCGACCGGGCCATTGCCCCCTTTGTCAATCCCCAGAGGAGTCCGCGCTATCCCGAAAAACTGATTGCCGACCTGCTGCCCGAGAGAAATAAGGACGTGGAGCTGGTACCGCAGGTGCTGAACAGCGACGTCGAAGGATTCGTCGCCCTCGGCAACCGACTCCATGAGCTGGGCTACGGGGAAATCAACTGGAACCTGGGCTGCCCGGTCAAAATGGTGGCCGGAAAGAAACGTGGTTCCGGACTCCTGCCGCATCCCGATACCATAGTCGACCTGCTCGAGCGGGCGCTGCCGCAGCTCAAACCCGCCCTGTCGATTAAAATGCGGCTGGGCTATCACAGTCATGAAGAGGCGCGTACCCTGCTGCCCCGTCTCGATCAATTCCCCCTGACTGAAATAATTATCCATGCCCGGCTCGGGGTCCAGCTCTACCGCGGTCCGGTGCATCTCGACCACTTCGACCGCTGCCGGGCCCTCACTTCACACCGGCTGGTCTACAACGGCGATCTGGTCACTGTGGAGGATTTCAATACCCTGGCGGCACGATTCAGACCGCTCGACCGCTGGATGATCGGCCGGGGGCTGCTGATTAATCCCTTTCTGCCGTCTGAAATCAAGGGTATCAGCATCGGTGGTGACGAGCGCGCCAAGAGTCTGCGGCTTTTCCACGACAATCTTTACACAGGTCTGAAGGAGCGGCTCAGCGGCCCCGGACATTTACTGGGCCGGATGAAGCAGGTGTGGATATACTTTATCCATGCCTTTCCGGGCAAGGAAAGACTGGTAAAGAAAATCACCAGGGCGTCCACAGAGCAACATTATCTGAAGGCCGTCGATACGGTGCTGGGACGTTAACCATAAAGACAACCAGAGACACACAGGATACGGTAACGATATGTTTGACCATGAGATCGACAGAATTGGAAGCGGTTCAGCCAAATGGGACGGGGCCCCGGTAATTTTCGGCGAGGCCGATATTCTGCCCATGTGGGTTGCGGATATGGACTTCGCGGTGGCCGAACCAATCACCGAGGCGATACTCAGACGCGGTGCGCATCCAATCTACGGATATGAAACGGAGAGCGAGTCGGTAAAACAGGCGGTGGTCGACCGCCTGTACCAGAAGTTCAACTGGCGGGTGGAAAAACAGTGGCTCGTTTTCTCCGCCGGAGTGGTCCATGCGCTGCATATGATCATCATGGCCTTCACCAAGCCTGGAGACGGCGTTATTCTGCAGCCTCCGGTCTATTATCCCTTTTTCTCGGCGATCACCCACAACGGCTGCAAGGTGATCGAAAACCAGCTCGTCCTCGGCGACAACGGCTACTCAATGGATTTTGCCGGACTCGAGAATAGCTTCCGGCCCACCTACTCGGGACTCCGCCCTGAACCGAGCCGGGCCCGGATGCTGCTGCTCTGCAGCCCCCACAACCCGGTGGGCAGGGTCTGGCGGGAAGAGGAGCTGGCCGAAGCAGCCCGCATCGTGACCGACAACCACGGCCTGATCATCTCGGATGAGATTCATGCCGAGCTGCTCCTGGGCGGCAACCGCCATATCGCCACGGCAACGCTGGGTGAGGAGGTGGCCCTCAACACCATTACCTGTTTTGCACCGAGCAAAACATTCAACCTGGCCGGCTTGAAAGCCTCGGTGCTGATTATCCCCAATCCCACACTCAGAAACGTGTTTCGTGAGCGCACCGCCGGCTTTCTGTCAACCCCGTGTGCGTTTGGCATGGCCGCCATGGAGGCTGCCTTCAGACACGGTGACCCCTGGCTGCAGGAACTTCTGGGCTACCTGGAGGGCAACCTCAAGTTTTTACAGGAGTTCATCGCTGCGAGGATTCCCGCTATTCGCGTGATGCCCATCGAAGGCACCTACCTGGTCTGGCTCGACTGCCGCGACCTGGGACTCGATGACCGGCAGCTGCGCAATTTCATGCGCAAGAAAGCAAAAGTCGGCCTCGATGATGGTTACATTTTCGGTTCGGGCGGTTCGGGCTTCCAGAGAATCAATATCGCCTGCCCCCGATCCACCCTGGAGGAAGGGCTGGGCAGAATAGAAGCGGCTATTGCTGAAGAGCAGGGGTAGCTATGCACTCCAGGCAAAATACGCCGACTACGATGCAGACGAGTTCAACACCGATGTGCAGAAGTTCTGGCTCCAGTTCACGGTGACATACTAGCGGTTACGGCTCACTGCTGCGCCTCATCGGTGCGTTCAGGACTGAGCTTTGGCGTCAGTACTGAGAGAACCGGAAGTCCTGCGAGGGGAAATTTCAGATGGGCTGCGCGGAACATGGGTGAGACTGGTCGGGCAGGAGCGCCCCCGTCTCAAATGATCCAGTCCCGAAAGGTTTCATCAACAAGCGGCTCATGGAAGGACTCGGTCCGCCCGTCACCATCGATGACCACGACATTTCCGCCGGTGGGCCGGCTGTCCGTTTTTTTGGCATAGCGGGTCACCAGACTCGCCGCCGCTTCCAGGTCCGCCCCCCGGGCGTCGGCGCTGTCGTAGAGCTCGGCCGCACGTCTGAGCAGCGCCACCGGTCCCGGCCGCTCCTCGATAAAGAGCTTGATATCCCCGGGTTCCTGGAGTTCCTCGAGCCGGTCGTTTTCCTTTTCGTCCCGACCCAGCACCAGCCATCCCCGGTTGGGCAGCAGGAATTGCCTGCCGATCAGCATCAGCAGGATATCGGCCACATTCATATTCTGCTGGGTGACGACGAAGTCATCCT
>CBFCWR010000334.1:0-3547 GCA_965601575.1 uncultured Desulfofustis sp.
AGTTGATAGCGGGAAATCATAATATTTTCTGCAGATTATCCGGAATCAGACTCTATATAAACGGTCTGAAAGAAAAAAACAACTCAAGGTTCTCATACAGGGTGGAACTCACTTCTCATCAAGGAGCCCCTTGAGCCGATAAAGCTCCTCAAGAGCCTGGCGCGGAGTCATATTGTTGGGGTCGATTTTTCCGAGCTGATCGACCACCGGGTGACCGGTCGGGGTAAATAGCTGAAGCTGACTCGGATGCTGCTTCTTTGCCCCTCCCCCTCTGTTTCTGGCGGTGACGGTACGGTGATCGAAGTCGGCCTGGTCGATGCGTTTCAATATCTCCTGAGCCCGGGCGACAACCTCATCGGGTACACCCGCCAGAGCGGCGACCTGTATGCCGTAGCTGAGGCTGGTACCGCCTTTTATTAATTTATAAAGAAAAATTATCGTTTCGTTCCATTCCTTGACCGCGACCGAGTAGTTTTGCACCCGCTCGTGGGTCTTGGCCAGCTCGGTGAGTTCATGATAATGGGTGGCAAAAAGTGTTTTTACTCCCTGCCGATCTTTATTTACCAGGGCTTCGGCTACTGCCCAGGCGATCGACAGGCCATCGTAGGTGGAGGTGCCCCGACCGATCTCGTCAAGAATCACGAGACTTTTGGGGGTGGCATTATTCAAAATATTGGCGGTTTCATTCATCTCCACCATGAAAGTTGACTGTCCCCGGCGTAGATCATCCATGGCGCCGACCCGGGTGAAAATTCGGTCGACCACGCTGATCACCGATTTGTCCGCTGGTACGAAACTGCCCATCTGGGCGAGCAGCACAATAAGTGCCGTCTGTCGGAGAATGGTCGATTTACCGGCCATATTCGGACCGGTGATGACCAGTACCTGGGTGCGGCTCTGATCAAGACTTATGTCGTTGGGGACAAATTTCCCCGTGGCCATCGACCTTTCGATGACCGGGTGTCTGCCTTCGAAAATCTGAATCGTTCCGTCGCTGGTCAGCTCTGGCCTGGTGTAATGGTATTGCCGGGCAATTTCAGCAAGATTGGTGAACACATCCAGACGAGCAAGAAACTGGGCGGTCTGTAGAATCCTCGAACTGTTCTCGGCAAGAGTTGTTCTGATTTCGATGAAGAGCTGATATTCCAGCTCGAGTCGGCGTTCCTGGGCGGTCAGCACCCGCCCCTCGAACTCTTTGAGTTCAGGGGTGATGAAGCGCTCGGCATTGACCAGCGTCTGTTTGCGCAGATAGTGTTCAGGCACCTTGTCCAGGTGGGCATTGCCGACTTCGATATAGTAGCCGAACACTTTATTGTAGCCTATTTTGAGCTTGGCGATACCGGTCTTCTCCCGCTCCTGGTTTTCCAGTCCGAGTATGAGCGCTTTGCCGTCACGCAGCAGATGAATGAGCTCGTCGAGTTCCTCATTGTAGCCTTCCCTGATGAGGTTGCCGTCTCGCAGGGTGACCGGCGGTTCGTCGCCGATCGACTGTTCCAGCAGTTCGGCCAGTTCGGCCAGATCATCGAAGTCGTTGTCGATACGCTGCAGACCGGTGGTCGTGCACTGCTTCAGCAACGCCTGGATATCCGGCAGAATGGCAAGCGACTGCCGCAGGGCGACCGCGTCACGGCCGTTGCCCTGACCGAGCACCATCCTCGAGTTCAAGCGTTCAAGGTCATAGATGGCTTCGAGGTATTCCCGGAACTGCTGTCTGATTGCAGGGTTGTGGTGGAAGAAGCTGACGCAGTCCTGCCTTTCAATGATCGAGTCGATATCCTGCAGGGGCTGCAGCAGGTAGTTCTGCAGCAGGCGGCCGCCCATGGGTGTTTTGGTTTTATCGAGCACGGACAGCAGCGACCCTTCGCGGGTGTTGCCGATGATCGTCCTGGTCAATTCCAGGTTTCGACGGGAGGCGTCGTCAATGAGCAGCACCGAGTCGCGGCTGAGCGGAATGAGTTTCTCAATGTGGCCGATTTCACTCTTTTGTGTTTCCCTGGCATAATCGAGCAATACCCCGGCGGCCACCACACCCTGGTGCATGGATCCGCAGCCGAACCCATCGAGATTGATCACCTTGAAATGGTCGGCCAGATCATGGTTGGCCTCTTTGAAATGGAACAGATCGGCGGGCCGTGGCGTGATACATAGTTCCGGCAGGTGCAGGGAAGCCGCTTCGATGAGTTTCTCCAGTTCGTCCTGTTGCCCCTCGCTAACCAGGAGCTCCGCGGGGCGCATCAGGGTCAGATGGTCGATTATCTGTTCAGGTGCCTGGGCCACGTCGGATTCTTCGCCCACCAGAAACTCTCCCGTGCTCAAATCGAGAAAACTGAAACCCCAATGGGTTATGGACTCCCCGGAAGATCGGCTCAGGGCGCACACATAGCGATTTTCATTATCCTCAAGTATCTGGTCATCGGTGGTGACTCCGGGAGTGACCACCCGGATCACTTCACGCCGGACAATGCCTTTAGCCTGTGAGGGATCTTCGGTCTGTTCGCAGATGGCAACCCGTCTACCGGCTTTGACCAGTTTAGCCAGGTAGGACTGGGCGGCGTGGTAGGGAACCCCGCACATGGGAATTCTGGCCGTATCCGCTTTGTTGTTGCGGGAGGTCAGGGTGATACCGAGAATCTTGGAAGCTACCTCGGCATCCTCAAAAAACATCTCATAGAAATCACCCATTCTGTAGAACAGAATCTCGTTGGGATAGTCTTCTTTTATCTCCAGGTATTGCCGAAGCATCGGCGTCATTTTCGGAGGGGCGGTCATGGCGGGCTACTGGCTGTGATGCGTGCGGTAGAGGCGCTGAAAGTGCGGCAGCAGCCTGTCGTAGGTAGTTTCAATATGCTCTGGGATCGTACGGATTTCGGCCAGCACGGTCATATAATTGTGATCGTCCTGCCAGCGCGGCACGATATGGTAGTGAAGATGGTCATCGATTCCGGCACCGGCAACATGTCCTACATTCAAACCTATGTTGAAACCGTCGGGTCCGAGCTCTTCTTTCAAAATCCCGGTTGCCCCCTGAACAAGGTCGTTTACTGCCGTCAGTTCCACCGGTTTCAGTTCCGTGATACAGGGAACATGCCGCACCGGGGCAACGAGCAGGTGTCCGTTGGCGTAAGGGAAGCGATTGAGAAGGCAGAGTCGCTGGGTGTCCCGATAAAGCAGGAGCATCTCTCTTGAGTGGGGCGCGTCTCCCTCGGGCTCGAACAGACAGTGTGGCGGACCCGGCGCGGTGCCGCGCACATGCTCCATTCTCCATGGAGTCCAAAAGGTTTTCATTATATTATTCCGGCGGCAGCGTGTGGATGGCGGCCGACAGACCTGCATCATCAATGGTCAGAATAGCAAAAGTTCCCGAACTGCCGAAACGGCCCGTGGAGCGGAATGTACCGGGGTTTAGCAGTAGTACCGAACCACATTGCTGCACGAGCGGGCGGTGAGTGTGGCCGAAAATTATGCAGTCGGCCTCACCAAAGCGGGATATGAGTTCAGTCTCCATATCATACCCGATCCCGTCACCGTGGTATAGTCCGAATCGGTA
>CBFCWR010000335.1:0-3545 GCA_965601575.1 uncultured Desulfofustis sp.
CCGTCCCCCGCACTGTTCAGCGCCGACGGCATGGTTGGTCTGATTTTTCTGGTCATGATCGGCGTCACCCTGTTCGGCGGTTTCATTGCCGCCACTGCCGAACGCCTGGTCAGAGCCCTGTCCGGCATCGTCATCTGTTTCACCGGGGTGGCGGGATTCTATTATTTCCTGAACTCGCCATTTATGGCGATGATGCAGATCCTCATCTACGTGGGCGCCATTTGTGTCACCATCTCATTTGCGATCATGCTGGCGGCTCCTGAAGAAAAGATAAAATCCAGCCCTTCCAACATGCTCTCCGGCCCCCTTGGCTTTATGATTGCAGCCCTGATTTTCGGCGGCATGACCGCACTTGCCCTGACCACTGAATGGCAAGCCAGCGCCAAAACCGCCAGTGGCTCGGTCAGGGAAATCGGCATCCACCTGCTCACCACCTACTCGATGATCTTCGAATTGATATCGATCGTCCTGCTGATCGCCATCATCGGGTCAATCGTTATTGCCAGGGGAGGGAGAAACTGATTATGGCACTGCTGTCGATCCATTACTACCTGACGACCTACCTCGTCTTTGGCGCCATGCTCTTCAGTCTCGGTGTCTATGGTCTGGTGACCAGAAAAACACTGATCGGCATGCTCATCGCCGCTGAATTGATGCTGGCCGGAGTGTCTATCAATTTCATGGCGTTTAATAGATTTCTGGCCCCCGACCCTGCGGTGGGTCAGATTTTCACCCTGTTTATCATGGCCATTGCCGCCGCCGAGGCGGCCATTGGTTTGTCAATCGTGGTAGCCGTCTATCGTCATTACAAAACGGTCGATGCCGAAGAGCTGATCAACCTTAAAGGCTAAAACACATCATGGACGAGACCATCATCATCACGTCAAAACTGCTCCTGGCCGTACTCATACCTCTGATCGGCTCGATTTTCGTGATGCTTCTCGGCAAAGATGAAAATCTCAGGGAGACGATTTCATCCGTCTCCTCTATTGCATTGTTCGTCGTGGTCTGCTCGATGATCCCGACCATTTTCGCAGGCCAGACCCTTTACTTCAATCTCTTTACCATTTTGCCCAACGTGACCATATCGCTGCGGGCCGACCCGATGTCGATGATCTTCGCCATGGTCGCTTCTTCACTGTGGACCATTGCGGTGTTCTATTCCATGGGGTACATGCGCGGGCTCAACGAACATGCCCAGACCAGATTCAACGCCTGCTTCGCGATTGCCATTTTCGGAGCCATCGGTGTGGCTTTCTCGGATAATCTGTTCACCATGTACCTGTTTTACGAGATCGTCTCTGTCTGCACCTATCCGCTGGTCGCCCACCACCAGGACCAGGAAGGCTACGACGGGGGCCGCAAGTATCTGGTGTATCTCACTGCCACTGCCAAGGCGTTTCTGTTACCGGCCATGATTCTGATCTACGTGCTGACCGGAACGCTCGATTTCGCCACCAATATTTCCACCGGCATCTTCCCGGACGGGGTCAATAAGGCGGTGGTGGTGATGCTCTACATCTTCTGCTTATTCGGTTTCGCCAAAAACGGGATAATGCCGTTTCATCACTGGCTGCCCGGCGCCATGGTCGCCCCTACCCCGGTCTCCGCCTTGCTGCATGCAGTGGCAGTGGTCAAGGTGGGTGTGTTCTGCACCACCAGGGTGATGCTCTATGTATTCGGTGTCGATCTCATGGATGCGTTCAACCTAGGTGTCCCCACCGCCTATTTCGTCGGCTTTACGATTATCGCCGCGTCGATCATCGCCCTTTCCAAGGACAACCTGAAAGCACGGCTGGCCTACTCTACCGTAAGCCAGCTGAGCTATATAATCCTTGGCGTTGCCCTGCTCACACCGGCAGCCATCGAAGGCGGACTGATCCACATCGTCAATCACGCCTTTTCCAAGATCACCCTGTTTTTCTGTGCCGGTGCCATTTACGTGGCGGCCCACAAAAAGGAAATTTCTGAAATGGAGGGGCTGGGCAAAGTCATGCCGTTCACTTTCGGCGCCTTTGCCATAGCCTCACTGTCTATGATTGGCGCCCCGCCGGTGGCCGGGTTCGTTTCCAAATGGAAACTGCTGGTTGGGTCGATGCAGGCTCATCAAATCGGAATTTTGCTGATTCTGCTCTCTTCTACTCTGCTCAATGCGGCCTATTTCCTGCCGGTGAGCTACCGAGCCTTTTTCGGCAAACGGCCGGCAAACGAACCTTACACCGGGATCAAGGAAGCACCGCTGTCAATGCTCATCCCGATTCTGATTGCCTGCTTTATATCGGTGGTGATCGGCATCTTCCCCAATTTCATGATGACCTTTGTCAAGGGGGTGCTCGGATGATTCAGTTCGTCGACTTTCTGAGAGCAAGGGGGCGGGAAGTACGCTATATCCTTTACGGCACCATGGCAGCGATAGTCATCTGGTCCATGACCGTTGACACTTCCCATGCCCACACCTGGGTCGAAAAATATATCCCTGGGTTCTGGGCCATTTTCGGTCTCGTTTCCTGTACCGTACTGATCTTTTTCGCTCGCTGGTTTGGCTCGGCGGGCATCGAGCGGGAGGAGGACTACTATGACGACTAGTTTCTTCCACCCCTCCCTGCTGCTCATCGGCGGCGCGCTGCTGCTGCCCTTTATCCGGGAACCGTTTCGTAAGCCTTACCTGCTGCTGGTACCGATACTCACCTTCGTCGACGTGGTCTATCTCGGCTTCAACCAAGGAATCTACGGCCAGGTTGCCTTTCTCGACTGGCAATTGACCTTCGGGCGCATCGACGGTTTATCCAACGTCTTCGCCTTTATCATGGCCCTGATGGCCATCCTCGCCACACTATATAGTCTGCAGGTGAAGGATTTCTGGCAACAGATGGCCGCCTGGTTTTATGTGGCCGGTTCCATCGGAGCTATCTATGCCGGCGATTATCTCAGTCTCTTCCTGTTCTGGGAAATAATGGCCTTTGCTTCAACCTTTCTGGTCTGGTGCAACAGAGCTGAGAAAGATGCGACAGCGGCCGGCTTCAGATACCTGCTGGTACACACTTTTGGAGGATTATTGCTGCTCAGCGGTTTCGTACTGCGCTACCAGGCCACCGGCAGTATCGCCTTTGAACTGCTCGATTACGAAACCAGCACCGCCTATAACTGGTTGATCATGTCGGGCCTGATGCTCAACGCGGCTGTCGTTCCGCTCCATTCATGGCTTCCCGACGCCTACTCCAAAGCGACCATCGGCGGTGCAGTGTTCATGTGCGCGTTTACCACCAAGACGGCGGTCTATACCCTGGCCCGAGCCTGCGCCGGATTTGAGATACTGATCGTGCTTGGGGTAGCAATGGCAATTTACGGCATCGTCTATGCCATCATCGAAAATGACATCCGCAGACTGCTGGGCTGGGAAATCATCAGCCAGGTCGGCTATATGGTGGCCGGCGTAGGGATCGGCACCGCCCTGGCGATCAACGGGGCCGCCGCTCATGCCTTTGCCCACATTCTTTATAAGGGACTGCTGTTCATGGGGGCCGGCGCGGTCATCCAGATGACCG
>CBFCWR010000336.1:0-3525 GCA_965601575.1 uncultured Desulfofustis sp.
CGGCCATGTGCTCCCCGGACCAACGACGAAATTCTTGCCTGCCGGAAAGCAGCAATTTTTCCAGCAGGGGCTGCAGATCGATTATTTTGTGCCGGGCTGGGATATAGCGAAAAGCAAGCTTCAGCAGTAAAAGCCTATCTGTATGATGGAGTTCAGATAGGGATGCACCGCCAAGCTTATCAACTAATTCCAGATAAGAATCGTATTCTTCCGGGATCACAGGAGTCTGTTCAAAAAATACCGGGTCCCGAGGCACTTCCCTGCCGAGAATATCAACCGTTTGTTTGAGCAGATCTGATCCGGTTTCCAAGAGAGGTAGACGGAGATTGGCATCCTTGAGGAAGGTGAGGAAAGTACGATCTTCTTCAAGATTGTTGAAACTCGAATTATCCTGAATTGAACCGAAAATGATGTTCTCAAGTATGGTCGAGTGGTAGAGGTAGTCGTCCTGGAGGTAGAACTCGACGTGTTCGGACAGTTCGTCGCCGAAATTTTCCTGGAAATTTGCTCGGACCTTCAGAAACCGATCTTCCAGCTCAGGATGAGCCTGCAAATCCAATACGGTGTTGAGTCCGAATCGCAATATATCGACGAAAACACCGGCTTGCTGGAGCGCGGCAATTTTGTCGTCCAGGTTTTTCGGTTCATTGGTTCCCTCACGATCGGGGTAATCGTCTATGGCGTTGCAGGCATAGAGAAGATTGTCGTTGATGGTGCCGGAGAAGATGATGGGCTCCTGGGAAATGAAGCCAACCGAGCGGATGACCTCTTCCTTGGACATGGCGGCAACCGAGTGGCCGTCAATCAGTACCTCACCGCCGGTATAGGAATATAACTGGGAAATGCATTTGGCCAGGGTCGATTTTCCAGACCCGGAAAAACCCACCAGGGCCAGATGCTCGCCAGCCTCGATGGTCAGGTCAACCTGATCGAGCAGTTTGATGCCGTTGGGAGTGACGAACTCCAGATCCTGGATCTCGATTCGACCCCGGTGTGGAGAAGAAGGAAGCCGCTCGGCAATGAGGGTAAATTCGGTGTCGCCCTCGAAGATCTGCATGATCTTTTTATAGCGGACCGAGGCATCCTGCTGGGTCTGATAGAAGGTGATCATTTCCTTCCAGGGATCGTAGAGTTTCTCCTGGGCGGAGAGGAAGGCCACGATCGAACCAAGCTCGGTCTCGCCCTGCATCAGCAGGTAGCCGCCCAGAAGCATGACCACCACTGGGCCCAGCCCGACAAAAAAGTTGTTGATAACCTTTACCCCGTGGCGATACAGAGTCCAGAAAATACGAATCTTCAGCAGCCGTTCGATAATCGTGTTGTAGGAATGCTCCTCGGTTTGAAAGGATCCATGGGCATGGATTTCGCTTATACCCGTGACCGATTCGGTGATGCGGCTGGCCATCCTGTTGGAAGAATCGACCCGGCGTTTGTTCCAGTTGTTTACGCCACGCTGCACGAGAGGAACGACAAAAAGGGCGATTGGATAGATCGAGAGGGTGACAATTCCCAGCAGCGCATTGAGCCAGATCAAGTACACGCCGATGGCCACCAGGGTGAGGATATTACTCAAAGGAATGGCCACTGCGGCACCGACAAAATTGGCCGAGGCGGCAAGCTCGGTGACCAGCGACGCAACGATGGTTCCAGTCGGGGTTTTTCTGAAAAAGGAGAGCGGTAATCGCAGGATGTGCTGATAGAGCTCGCGGCGCATGTCGGTCAGGGCGCGCTGTCCTATGACAGTCTGCAAGCCGTTGACAGCAAGCTTCAAGATGTTCGAGAGAACTACCGCCAGCAGAAAAATCAGACAATAGACGATGAGTTGGGCTACATCACCGATGGCCAACACTTCATTGACGATACGTTTTTGTATCTCGAGCGGTAACACTCGGAGAAAAACCAGGCCAAAAATCAGCAGGACCAGTAAAATCTGCAGAGACCATTTGGTCTGAAACACCCAGTATGAAAGTGGGCGCTTGTAGATGGGCACTTCTTTTTTTGCGGTCATCTCACATTGCCCATTTAGAAGCTGGGATCCTGCCACTCACCAACCATCCGCTGGGGCAGCATATCTATCTGCCTGTCAGGGTTTGAACAACGGCGGGATCAGATTGCCATGATAATTAAGGCCGATACGATAGGACAGCTGGTCCCGGGTGCCCACCGGCGTACACCAGCGCACCTCACCGATGCAGGTCAATTCCTCGAGAGAATTAAAGGACTGCAGGTGACGGCCTATCATCCGTACACAGAGATTGTCACCGGGAACCGCCTCGTAGCGACTCTGGAAACACAGGCCCCCGAGGCTGTAGTTCAGTGTCGTTCCGCCATAGTAGCAGAACGGGTGGACGGACCGTCTGGCGAACATGATATCTTCATTGAGATCGATCCGAACAGCTTTTCTCTTAATGGAGCTCACCGCTACACCTTGAAACTTTCAATGGCCTGTAGAGTGTCGTGATGGATTTTCACGTAGGAATCGAATCCGGATATTTCAAAAACCTCTCTGACATGATCCTGCATATTGCTGACGGCGAATGATTTACTTGCCGCTTGCCGTTCTTTAACGGTCTTTAAAACTACCCTGAGGCCAGCACTGGAAATGTATTCCACTTTGCTGAAGTCGAGCAATAGGTGATGGCCGTTATCATCTGAGTTTATCAGGCCTATTTCCTGCTCGAGGATTGGCGCGCTATTGGAGTCCAGTCTCCCATCCGGCGAGAGTATAACAACCCCTTGCTCTTCGGTCTTAAGTATTTCCATCAGAAACCCTCCTACTTGCGTGACTATAAGTATTGTTTCAGATTTTTTTGGTCAGGGTGACAATATTTTTCTCATTTTCACGGCGGTACTCAATCTCGTCAGTATATTGACGCATCAAAAAAATTCCAAGTCCCCCGACTGGCTGTTTATCGAGCGGCAGGTCAAGATCTGGATCGGGAGCACGAGTCGGGTCAAAAGGTTTACCATTGTCGGTCACCACTATTATTATTTTCTCCCCGCAATGGTCTAAAGAAAATGAAATTTGTTGGTGACCCTGGCTATCGATACCATAGCTAACCACATTGGTGAATAACTCATCTAGGGCAAGGTTCATCTGCAAAACCGTTTTTTCGTTAAGATTCCATTGATCACCGACCATCTTCAGCTTGTCGCTCAGACGATCCAGCTCGGAAAGTGAACCGGCAAGGCTGAAGGTGATTTTTTTGTCGCCGCTGATCAAGGTCATCTTTCCTGAAATCCTTGGGTAATTGCGTCTAAAAATGGGTCAAGCAAATATTTCGGTACTGTTCGTGTTCATGTATGAATGAACAGGCCAACTCCCATACTGGGAGTGAGTTTGTGTTGTTTATTATCCTGTATAGAATAACCTCTATCTGTTTTAATTCGAGAAAATAATAAGTCTGACCCTTTTCCGTTGCCAGGGTTTTGAGGCAGACGAGTACTTCCCGGCCGCTGATGTTGTCTACCATGCAAGAAATCCGGCTGGCCACTTTTACCGGTATTCGGGCCCGCTTTTATCGA
>CBFCWR010000337.1:0-3501 GCA_965601575.1 uncultured Desulfofustis sp.
GTGAATGGAAAAATGAGAAACGACAGGTAGTGCCCGGGGCCCTCAGGAGCAGTTGAAACTGACTGAAAGCCCGGCATCAATGGAATAATGTTTTTTGAGGGAGCCCTTCGCAAAACTAAGATTTTCGTTCAAAATCAAGGCATGCGAGAAATTGTACCACAGGCATATGATTGATATTCCGAGGATAAAATTTCGAGCATAACGCTGAGTTTGAGCGAACTGATCGTTTTGCACAAGGCTCGAGGGTTAAACTTTTCTGAACTTTACCCAGGTCGGTGTGGCTCCAAGGGCTGCGCCAATCTTCGGGTGCTGCTTTCTCGGATCGGATTCATCCTTTTCTTCCGGCCTGTACTTGGGTCCGTTGGGATTCATCGCCATCTTCCTGCTGTCATACACGGAGAATATTTCACCATCGGAAAAGACGAACTCGAGGCGGTAGGATTGATCATCCACCCATCCGGGCAGCGGAAATTTCCTATGCCAGTGGGGCCAACTCCCTCCGTGGATTTTTGTCCACCAGGTTCGATCCCTGCTTTCGCTGGTCTCGTTGGGATCGCCGCCACCAGGGGTGTCGTCCACTTTTCCGGCAGCAGGCTGCAGCCAGTAAGAGCGGCAGTACCCAAAGCTATCTTCTTGACAACTTCTCTTCGATTTTTGTTTTCTACAAGGGGGGACTTAATTGACGCGGTTTCATGCTTGGCAGGTACCTGGGGTCGATCATTTGTCGATGCCACGCTCACCTCATTACTTAATTCATCTTGGCCGTCGGGCAATCAGGCAAAATTTCTTGGAAAATACCTGATATTTTTTAAAAAACAACCATTATCGACAAAATAAGTCCCGAAATGGGAAGATCGGCGTCCCGGTACAGGGCCCGGACTGGAACTCAACAGGGATCAGGGATTGGCAATTTTCAATCAGATTCCGAGACCGCATGCCATGCGTCTGCCGTCAGCGCCGCCGGTCAAAAGCTGCTGCTCCCTGTCGATTTTAATGGCCTGGGCGCTCCCCATAAAAGGTGAAAATTCAGTGAGTTGTTCAATGTGGTGCCCTTGTTTTGCAAGGTAATCGACAGTCTGTAACGGGAAACGGTTTTCAAGCAGCAGTTCCCCGCCCGGCATGGACCTCCAGCGCGGGGCATCGACCGCACTCTGCACATCGACACCATAGTCGATGAGATTCACCAGCACCTGCATATTTGTCTGGGTCTGACCATCGGCACCTGGTGTTCCCAGCAGCAGGAAAGGCTGGTCACCGTCAAGCACCATCAGCGGCTGCAGGGTGTGATAGGGCCGTTTGCGTGGCTCCAGCCGGCAGGGATGATTCGGGTTCATACTGAAGCCGCGGCCACGATTGTGCAGAAATATTCCGGTTCCGGGCACCATGACGCAGGAGCCGAATTCCTGGAAGAGGCTTTGAATCAGCACCGCCGCATTGCCTCGCTCATCCACTGCCGTCATATAGACGGTATCTTCGCCGCCCCGGGCAAATCTGTATCTGCACGTGAGTGGAGCGGCTCGCGTACCGATGAGGTCTGCAAGCTCCGTGCTCTTTTCCGAGCTCAACAGGTAGTCAAGAGGAATCTCATGGAAGGCGGGATCGCATATATAGTTATCCCGTTCGGCAAAAACCAGTTTCTTGGCCTCGACCATGCGGTGCACCAGCTCTGCCGAGCCGGGCTGCAGCGAACCGATATCCACCTGCGCGAGCATCCGGGCCTGCATCAGCAGCGCCAGACCCTGGGAAGGCGGCGGCTGGGTGGCGAGTGTATAGCCGCGGTAGTCTGCGGTAAGCGGCTGCTTCCAGATAACCTGGTAGTCGGCCAGGTCCTCAGGACTGAAAAGCCCACCGAGTTGGTCGCTGTGGTCCACCAGTCTTGCTCCCAGTTCGCCACGGTACAGCGCCTCGGTCCCCTGATCGGCTATCAGCGCCAGACTGTCTGCCAGTCCCGGTTGCTTGATGATATCACCAACATGGGGAGGCTGCCCTCCCGGTAGGAAAATCGACGACGCCTCTGGTGAAGCCGCCAGCGGCGTGCGCTTTTTTATAATCGCGTCAATCAGTGTGGGATAGGCGGGAAAACCTTCCCTGGCATAGCGGATAGCCTGGCCGATAAGGGTATCGAGACCGCTGCACTGGTAATCATTCAGCAATGTCTGCCAGCCGGCAAGGGCGCCCGGGACTGTGCACGTGTGTATGCCGGTGGCGGGAATCTGCTCGATTCCTTTTTCCAGGTAAACCTCAAGGCTGGCGTTGGCCGGGGCGAAACCGGCCGCATCCAGCGCCCTGAGCTGTCGGTTATCTGCCCGGTAGACCAAAGCGAACAGGTCGCCCCCGAGCCCGCTCATGTGGGGATTCACCACCGCCATGACAAGGTTGGCCATGACCAGCGCCTCGACCGCATCGCCCCCGCCTTCCAGGATAGACGCAGCCCCCTCTACCGCCAATGGATGATCGGCAGTCACCATCCAACGGCTGCCGGTCAGCAACGGCCGTTGATTTCTGAAAAATTCCCGCATGGTTGCCATCCAAAATCTGCTGGTCCCGAACGATCAGGACCAAGTGAACCTAAGATTGAATATCCCGACGTCAGGTAAGCGAGAGCTTTCTACCACTTTGTGGTTCTACTTCCCTGTCCAGCGCCCCCGATCCGACATCCAATTTTTTAATACCATGACCCGAATCTGAGTGAAACATTGATCACCCAAAAGGTGGAAATTTACGGCTGTAAAGGGGTCCGAAACGATCAAATAAAATTAGAAAGAAAATCAAATTAATTTATCTAACAATCCTAACATGATACAAATTATGCCATCACAAAGTATTGATATTATTCATGAATATTTTTTTGGTTGCCTCTTTATTTTTGATTTTGAATCGGGTAATGTGGGTTCAACTGATTCGAAAATGTGGAGAGAAACCATCGAGCGTCTTCGGACAAAAATTCGGAGGAACCCTTCGGGGTGACAACGGGTTGATCGAAGGAAAATTTTCACAGGGACGGATCGGGAGATTCGAAAATGTGGAGAAAAACCTTCGAGCGTCTTCGGACGAAAATTCGGAGGAACCCTTCGGGGTGACAACGGGTTGATCGAAGGAAAATTTTCACAGGGACGGATCGGAAACGTGGAAATCGCCAACGAACGTTTTGGACGTCGATTCGGGGGACTTTAACGGGGACATCGGATCATCGCGGGAGGTTTTCACGAGAAAGGTTCTCCTCCCCGGGCTTCTGCCCGGGTTCACGGGGGTCCTTTCGACCCCAGGCGGAAATATAGGTGACTTACCCACACTATAAGAAGCCGGGGGAGATCAGGTCTGGTAAGGGGGACTTGGTCAGAGGAGGGTGCCATGGCGTCGCGGACGTCGGCCAGGGGCGAACCCATAAAAAGGCGAGTATCTGGCAACCAGGGTACAATTCTCAGTGGCAGGACGCGGCGAAGCGTTTCGGGCGTTGATGCTGGGGGATGCCTATAGACGGCAGTTACATCCACACTCGCT
>CBFCWR010000338.1:0-3483 GCA_965601575.1 uncultured Desulfofustis sp.
GAAGCTCGGTGCCGTGCACGGCATGCTCAGCTCCTCAGTGGCCGCCGCCAATGTCTCCGACCGTTTGGGAGTGGTGAATCTTCCTTACGTGGTAGACACCTTTGACAAGCTCGACACCTTCAGGAGCGATCCTGAGCTCTGGAAGCCCTTTTCCGAAGCGGCCATGAGCAGCGGTATCATGGTAGCGGATGTGACCGGCTACGGCCATTATGGCTGGGCCACGACCACCCCGGTAAAATCAATTGCCGATGCCAAGGGCGTCAATTTCCGTATTGCCGAGGCGCCGGTAAATACCGATTCCTACAAGGCCTGGGGGCTCAAATTCACTGTCATGCCCTGGCCGGATGTGCCGCAGGCGCTGCAGACCGGGGTAATCAACGGTCTCGACCACACGGCGATCGTCTGCAACATCACCAAAAAATTTACCATCGCCAAATCGTTTACCCAGCTGAACTATGCCCAGGGACTCTTTGTCCACCTGGTCAACAAGCGCTGGCTCGACAAGCTGCCCGAGGACCTGCGGGCCACCTTCCTCGAGGTTGTCGCCGAGGAAAGTGCCGCCACCCGCGAAGCAACCAGGAAACAGCATGACGAGCAGGTTGCCAAAGCCAAGGAAGCCGGGGTGGAATTCTTCGAACTGCCTGAATCCGAGGTGGCCGAACTCAAGAAGATGGCCGAACCGGTACTCGAAAAATGGGGCGAGAAAATAGGCCCTGACTATCTGGCCACGGTACGGCAGAAACTGGGCAGTTAATCCTCTATCCGGGTGCTTTGAGGCACGGTTTCATGGTCGGGGAAGGCACCTTCTCCGGCCTTTTTGTTTGCTTTAGATAAAGATGCTCAAAAAAACTTTCAGGACAGTTGACCGGGTCTTTCAGTTTGTCGAGGAGTGGTCGCTCTTCTTCGCGGTGTGCGCCGCTCTGCTGACGGCCATGGCCAATGTTGTCCTGCGCAAGACCACCGATAATTACAGCCTCTACTGGTCGGATGAGGTGGTGCGCAAGGTGATTTTCTTCTCCACCTATATCGGCTGTGTCGCCGCCATCAGAAGCCGGTCGCTAATCCGCATCGACGCCCTGCCGCAGATATTTACCTTCCTGCAGAAGCCGCTGGCAATTATGTCTCACCTGGGAGTCCTCGTCTTTGCGGGCATTATGGTCTATCTGGGCTGGGGGATGACCATGATGATGTATCAGGACGAGTATGCCAGGACGGCGACCCTGCGCCTGCCGGAATGGCCGTTTTACGCAGTGCTGCCTGTGATGGGGCTGATGATGATGATCAGGACCCTGATCACCATCTGGGAAGATATCGTCGATCGCCAGGAAATCACGGGGGACAACTGAGCGGAATGGACACCAGCTACCTCCTTATCATAGCCATCCTGATCGGCTGTCTGGCATCGACCATTCCTGTTTTCATTGCACTTTTCTTTACCGGCATGATCGGCCTGGTCTTCATGATCGGCATTGACCCGCAGATCGTCATCGAAGTCCTCTACCGCAGTATGGACAAGTTTGCCCTTATCGTGGTGCTCTTCTTTGTGCTCTGCGGCAACATCATGACCACCGGGTCGATTGTCGAGAAACTGATCAAAACGGCCAACGTATTCGTCGGCTTCCTGCCCGGCGGTCTGGCCATGGCCGGTGTCATCGCCTGCGGTTTCTTCGGGGCCATTTCCGGCTCGACGGTGGCCACGGTGGTTGCCATCGGCAGTTTCATGATACCGGCGCTGATCGAGAACGACTACGAGGAAAAATTTTCGGTGGGCCTGATGACCACGGCGCCGATTCTCGGTGTCATCGTACCCCCCTCCATCGCCATGATTCTCTATGCGATGGTCAGCAACGATCAACTCGAGGCGCTCTTTCTGACCGGTTTCATCCCCGGCCTGACCATCATCGCGGCGATGAGCCTCTACGCCTACGTGTATTGCAAGAGGCAGGGGATGACCCGACGCCCGAGGCCGTCCTTTTCCGAGGTCGTGGCGGTGCTGAAGGAATCGATCTGGGCGCTCTTTCTGCCGGTGCTCATCTTCGGCGGTATCTATTCCGGTCTGTTTACCGCCAACGAGGCGGCCGTGGTCGCCTGTTTTTACGCCTTTTTTGTGGAGACCTGCATCCACCGGGACATGAAGTTTCGCTCGGTCAAGCGGGTGATCGTCCAGTCGGCCATCACCTCGTCGACCCTGCTGGTCATCGTGGCCGGTGCCTCGGTATTCGGCGAATATCTGACCTTCGAGCAGATCCCGGGGAAAATTGCCACGGTGGTGGTGGAAAACATCTCCTCGCCCTGGGTGTTCCTGCTGTCGGTGAACGTGCTCTTGCTTATTATCGGGATGTTCATGGACATCATCTCGGCTACTTTGATCCTGACCCCGATTTTTCTGCCGCTGCTGGCCAAGTTCGGTATCGACACCATGCATTTCGGCCTGCTGATGACCATCAATCTCGGTATCGGCTACTGCACTCCGCCGCTCGGCGTCAGTCTCTATATTTCAGGGGCGACGGTGGATAGAAACATCGTCTATGTCTCCAAGGCGGTAATTCCCTTCCTGCTGATCCAGGTGGGAATTCTATTGATTATGACTTTCTGGCCCGATCTGGTACTGCTGCTGCCCAGACTGGTCTATGGATAGCAAAATAGTATAACTCAAGGAACAGGAGAGACTCAGGTATGGATCCCAAGATTCTGGTACCGGTCAATGATTCGCCCACAGCCCGTGCGACCGTCTACTCGATCATCTCATTGAAGGAAAGGTTTCCGAAGACGCTGACGCTGCTCTACGTGATCAGAAAGGATCTGCTCACCTACAAAATGATCCCGGATATGCAGCTGGAAATGGTCAAGGAAAATGCCATGAAAGGGGGACGGGCCCTGCTCGACAAGTATTGTGCGACCCTCATCGATGCAGGTTTTGAGCCCCAGACGATGTTGGAGTTCGGTACCCCGCAGGTGGTCATCTCCGAGATCGCCGACCGAGACGGATTCGATCTTCTGGTGATCGGCAGGCACGAGAGGGGCGGCCAGATCCGCAACGTGCTCTTCGGCTCGGTCGCCAGCTATGTACTGCACAATGTGTCCTGTCCCGTATTGTTGTTTTAGAGGGTTAATCACCAAAGAGAACCTACCATTATTCGGTAAATTTCCGAGGAATGCTTATTCTGACGGAGAAGGCGATCAAAGCGACTTGCAACATCATTGAATCACCACCAGAGGAACCCATGGGACGCGATAAATTATCTGAACTACGAGAAGAATGGTACAGCGAACCCGAAGATAAGCCGGAAACCGTGGAGGAAGAAGTAGATGATGAACTGCTGGCTCTGAACATCCTGTTCAAGTCACGCGGCGTCACCGTTGCCGGCGATGACAGCGTCAAAGTCGAGTCGGACGACTCGGATGCAGCCGAAGATGATCCTGATGGTCACACAGAAAAGTAATTTCTCCTTCTCTCCCTCTCCGATTTTCTCCAATCGTTCA
>CBFCWR010000339.1:0-3483 GCA_965601575.1 uncultured Desulfofustis sp.
CTTCAACGAGTTGCCGGAGATGGATCAGGAAGCTGTGCCCGACCTGGGTGGCATAAAAAAGGATATCAGCTGGAGGTTGGCATAGGACTCACAACGGGGTATGCCACCATAGGTATCCTGGGTTTCGAGGGACGTCTGGAATATGGCGTGATTGGCAATGTGCCCAACCTGGCTGCGAGATTGTCTGGCGAAGCAAAAGGGGGACAAACAGTAATCGATGGGAAGACCTATTCAAGGATTGACAATACCATTAGAGTACAGCCTTTAGGAGAACTTTCCTTAAAAGGATTTTCCCGGAAAATTACTGCCTACAATATACTGAGTTTGGCTATCTGAATTAGCCGGTTCTCAAGACCACGACGGTAATATCATCATCCAAACTTTTTGCCTTGATGAAGGATTGGATTTCGCCGATAATTCGATTTACCGCCTTTTCCGATTCCAACTCGGTGATGCTGTTCAGGAGTTTATAAACTCGCGGCTTACCAAACGATTCCCCGGATTCATTGGTGGCTTCAAAAACGCCGTCGCTGCAGATTAAAATGACCTGTGGATCTTCTGAGAGCGGCAGTTCATTGCACGAAAATCTCCAGTCAAGGTCGGCGCCCAGGGCAACTCCCTCCCCCGTCAGTTCGTTAATTTCACGGGTCCGGCAGTTGATGACCAAAGCTGGGTCGTGTCCCGCCCGGACCCAACGCATTAATTTTGCCGCCTGGTCCAGTTCGAGATAAAATAAGGTGACAAAATTGCTTGCAGGTGCGGTGTCCTGAAACAGCAGTCTGTTAACATCGTTCATTCTATCCTCGAGCGGGCCGGACTGCTGAAAACTGCTTCGCACCAAAGCGCGAATGGTAGTCATCAACAGGGCGGCGCCAACCCCGTGCCCCACGACATCGCCCACCACGACACCGATCTTGTCCTTGTCCTTATCTGATTCAAGGATATCAAAATAGTCTCCCCCGGTCTCATCGCAGTACATGGTCGCTCCGCTTATATCGAGACCATTCAGCTTGACACCCTTTTTGGGGAGCAGGCTCTGCTGAACTTCCCGCGCCAGATCGATGTTTTCCTTAAGCTCCAGGCGGTGCTTGAGCTGACGGGCCATTTGGTTGAAATTTTCCGTCAGCTCGCCTATCTCGTCGCGTGTGGCCACTTCAAGAGGAGGACCGAATATGCCACTGGCCAGATCGTTGGACGCATGGGAAACTTTCTTGATGCCCTCGGTGACGCGATTCATCGCAATCCGCATAAACACCAGTATCAGGGCTATACAAATTACCAATAATATCAAATAGTAACGAAGTAGCGTGATGATCGGTCCCAGGACTTTACTGCCTGGCGCGGTGACGACCAGGGTCCACGGAACCTGGGCCAGACGATAAAAGCCGCTTACCTCTTCCGGGGGAAGACCGGGCCCCAGCACAGTTCCCGAATGATTGCTCTCAATGGCCTCGAGAGTGACTCGTTCGAACTCATTGACCGTGCCGTAGCCGCGCATCGGGTAGTTATCCTCAAGGTCAGTGTTGTCGCCTGTGGTTATCAGCACGTTATACGAACCATCCAGCAGATATGCTTTGTTAGTCTTCCACCAGGACGCTTTCACCAAAGGTTCCAGAAGATCATCAAATGAGACAATCACTTCAATGGTGCCAACCGTTTCGTCGTCCATTCCTTTAAATTCTGAGATCAGTGAGATCGTCCGGTATTTGACTCGCTTGTCGTATTTGGGTGAGCTGATGTCAAACTGACCGAATTGAAATCTTCTGCTTCTATGGTCCGGCAAAACCTCATAGGGGGTATTCGGCACTCCCCTGGGAGCATATCGGTCGGGCCACTCGATGATGACATCTTCAACAATTTCAAACTTCCTGATTTGATCCGCTATCTTGTTGATCAGCTGGCGATTGGGCGATTGATCTTCATCATTTTGCAGAAGGCTCAGCAGTTTCTTCGGTTCCTGCAGCTTGTTCTCTATTTGGTCAGCCGATCTGGCCAGCCTTGAAACAATGGTTTCTCCCCATTGATTGATCAGGACATTTCTGACAAACAGAAATTCTACGAGTGATAAGGCAATGAGCAGAATAAAGGTGGGCAGGATTGTGTAGAGGAGCGTCCGCTGCTGTAGAGACTTCGGTTGAATCCACATAGAGTAGGTGTTGAGCTAATGTAAGGTGTTTATTCGTAGTGGACCATTAAAGGACCGTCGCAGCTTACCTGTTTCCCTTCTTTGTGCCTGCCCCTCATAGAGTAATCATCGGTTCCGCTTGACTCCAGCGATTGATAAAATTTCCGATTGAATTCTATAATCTTCTAATCCAATCACACTGGACGCCAGATTTGGAGCTTTCAGCCAAGATCAGCTGGCTGTGCTGTTTTCCTGAAACGAAAATTCTGGAAAATTTATGTGTGATCGGGGATAAATGGTTATTTTTACGACTATCGAGGAACTCTACTTCAGTCAAGGGGGAAACAATGAAATTAAAAATTACGATTGCCCTCCTGCTCTCATTCGTACCGGTTTCGGCGGGCGCCTATCCTGTCGATGGCCGAGTCATGCGTGACCACCTCAATCTCTATTTTCAAAGGGATACCGAGACTACCTCGGTTATGCTCAAAGCCAGAGTCACCGTTGGCTATGTCACCAGTTTTTTTGAAACTTTGAGATACGAGCGTCGCATTTGTCTGTCCAACCAGCGGGGCTGGGGAGGAAATATTTTATTGTCGACAAAGCGATATCTCGATGAAAATCCTGAATCACTCGAACTGAAACCGCAAGAAGTATTGAGGTTGGTCGCCGATGAATATTATTCCTGCGAAGGATCTACATCAACCCCTGCCGATGACCTGGAGTTGACCAGCATCGACTCCCAAGGCTCAGAACTCGATATCGAATACAGGAGCACCAAAGTAATGCAGATTAAGTGCAGCGTATTCGACCGAGAAGGCGATCTGATCACCTGGGAGCGAGTCACGGTGGGAGAGCAGCAAAAGGAAAAAGGTTCTTTCATTATCCAGATGAGCAGGGCGAGCCTCTGGGAGTATGTCGAGTGCGTCCTGCCGGACGGTCAGTTCGCCTCAATCAGCAGGCCCGAGGGCTGATTTAATAATCGAGAAAATTAAACCGATTGCCTGCCACACCAACATATCAGTCACTCAATTCATAAGCGATTGTATCAACAACGACTGGCCTGTTGTCCCCCTCAGCGAACATTCCCTTGAACCGGGCAACTGCCGGAGTATCATCTCCGAACAGGTCGTTGAGGAACCAGGGGCTGCTTGATTGATACAGCAGTTCTGCCTTGATCGTGAGTGGATAGCGGGCGTTGTTCAAATCGATATCAAAGGTAACGATATCCGTTCCTGAGCCCTCCCGATTATCGCCCACATTGAAGTTCATGTCGTTGACTGCTCTGCCCTTGATGCCGGTATGTGAACTCATCGGCCCCGAACGCTGATAACCCCTTGGAGGAAGTCGATTGTCCT
>CBFCWR010000340.1:0-3468 GCA_965601575.1 uncultured Desulfofustis sp.
GCCAAACTCCGGGTCAACGAGATTCTCACGACCCTGCTGCTCAACTATGTGGCCATCATCTACATGGAGCATCTCTTTTATGGTCCCTGGAGAGATCCTGCTGGTTTCGGTTTCCCCGGTACCGCGCAGATTCCCGAGGCGGCGCAGCTGCTGCGCTTCGGTGATACCCGGATCAGCCTCGGTTTTCCCCTGGCACTGCTCTGCGCCGTGCTGCTCTACTACCTGCTGTATAAATCCGTCTGGGGGTACCAGGTTCGGGTTATCGGCAAGGAGCAGCGGGCAGCCCGCTATGCGGGGTTTAATGTGACCGGCAAGATTCTTGCGGTTATGGCACTCTCCGGCGCCTTCGCGGGTCTTGCCGGGATGGTTGAAGTGTGCGGTATTCACTACCGTCTGCAGACCGGTCTGGCCGTCGGTTACGGCTACGACGGCATCATCGTGGCCTGGCTCGCCGGGCTCAACCCGCTGGTGGTCCCTTTTGCCGCGATTCTGCTGGGCGCCCTGTTCGTCGGCGGTGAACAGCTTCAGTCGGTGCTGGGGCTGCCCTCCACCATCAGCCTGATTCTGGAGGGGGCTCTGTTGTTCGGTCTTTTTGCCGGTCAGATGCTGGCGAGATATAGAGTTACGATTTCGGGCCGTTCCAGGGAGGTCACATGATCGAGGACCTGACCTTCATCGCCCAGATTTCGATCAAATCCTCGGTGGCCGTTCTGCTGGCCACCATCGGCGGCATAATCAACGAGCGCAGCGGCGTGCTCAATCTTGGAATCGAGGGGATGATGCTGATCGGGGCCCTGGCCGGCTTTGCCGCCGGTCATTTCACCGGGTCCCCGCTGCTTGCCGTGGCGGCCGGCACCATGGCCGGGGGAATGCTATCGCTGGTGCATGCGTTGTTCACCATTGGACTGCGCGCCAACCAGGTGCTCAGCGGACTGGCGCTGACCATACTGGGAACCGGTTTGGCCAATTTTCTCGGCAGGCCGCTGATCGGCCAGACGGGGGTGCGTATCCGTCAGCTGCCGATCCCCTACCTCTCCGACATCCCGGTGATCGGGGATGTCTTCTTCAACCAGAGCCCGTTTGCCTACGCCGCCTATCTGCTGGTCCCGCTGGCCTGGTTTGTCCTGTTCAGAACCCGAACCGGACTGATTCTCCGAGCGGTGGGCGAGGATGCCCGATCCGCCGATGTCGCCGGCGTCAACGTGCCTCTCACCCGCACCCTCAGTGTCTTTGTCGGTGGACTTTTTGCCGGTCTGGCCGGGACTTACCTTTCGCTTTCCTATACGCCAGGCTGGAAAGAGACGATGACCGGAGGGCAGGGGTGGATCGCCATTGCCATGGTCATCTTCTGTTTCTGGAATCCGCTGCTGGCCTTTTTCGGGGCGTTGCTGTTCGGGGGGCTCACCGCATTGCAATTTTTCTTCCAGGCCACGTCGATGGATCTGATTCCATCCTATGTCTTGAAGATGTTGCCCTACCTGTTGACTATCGGCGTGCTGGTGCTGGTTTCCGCTTCATCTAAACACAGAAAGTCAGCATCGCCTGCAGATCTCGGGGTGCCATTTTATCGGGAGCTGTAGGAGAAATCCCGATACCACTCAGCTGGGTGGGTGCAGAGTCCTCAGTGCCCGTCGAATTCGCAGAAAGTATGTACCTTGACCCCCATATCGGTGATCTTTTTGGAGCCGCCCAGATCGGGCAGGTCGATTATCGCACTGCTTTCCAGGACATCGACACCGATTCGCTGCAGAAGGTTCAGGGCGGCGACCATGGTGCCGCCGGTGGCGATAAGATCATCGACCAGCACGACGTGGTGCCCCTGCTTGAGCCAGGCGGTCTGGACCTCGACCTCGGCCTGGCCATATTCGAGTTCGTAGGCCTCGGAAATGGTGTCGCCCGGCAGTTTGCCCTTTTTCCGTACGGGGATGAAACCGACATCGAGCAGATAGGCGATCGGCGAGCCGATAATGAAGCCCCGCGCATCGATGCCGACGATGGCGTCGATCCTGGTATCGCGGTAGCGCTCCACGAAAAGGTCGATGACCTGCTTGAATACCTTTCTGTCCTCCAGGAGTGAACAGATATCCCTGAACACCACGTGCGGCTCGGGCCAGCCGGGTACGGATCTGATATGGGCGGTTAAATCGAAGTTATTGTTGCTCATGACTTATTGTCGGGTTGATTTTTTCTACCTTTTTTCGCTGATGGCTGTCTCGTCTGTCCTGCAATGGGAAGTAAAATAATCATAGATTCCTTGTGAACACAAGAGAGCATGAAGCAAAAATGTCAATCGGGCCTTCCGGTGGGATTTATTTATTGGTTCGACAAAACGAAACGGGTGTCGGGTCAGGCGCGAGCAGGGGACCGGTGGCTTCAGCCCTGCACTTCGGAGTGGACAAAAATCTCCTGCTGGGGGAGGGACATGGATATCCGCTCATCGTCGTTGAAGGCATGCACCATTTTCAGCCACAGATCGGTGCGGGCGGAAAACCAGTCTTCGTTTTTTACCCAGCAGAAGGCGAGCATATCGACCCCGGACGCGGTGGCGTTGACGATATGGGTAATGGGAGGGCTGGGTTCATCGAGCACGCGTGAGTCGGCCCCCATTACCTCGACAAACGTCTGCCTGGTCTGTTCCAGATCGCTGTCGTTGTTGACGCTGATCATGATTTCCACGCGCCGCTGGGGGATTTCGCTGAAATTTTTGATGGTCGAGGCCATCACCATCGCCGTCGGCAGGGTCACCGAGGTGCCGTCGAATTGCTTGATGGTAACGCGGAATACGTCTATGGCAGTGACGGTGCCGAAGATACCGGCTATTTCAACTGTGTGGCCGATGAAAAAGGGCAGCTTGGGGATGAAGGGAACCATAAAGAAGACTACCACCGAGCCGATCAATACGCCGGCCAGGGCCAGATGGGCAACTCCTTCCACCGGGACGCCGATCCGGTCGAGGATCAGCAAGGCCATCATTACGAGCACCATCACGTAGAGGGTGCCGAAGAATACCCTGATAAAGCGTTTGTTCTTGATGTGCGGATAGATCAGCTTGCCGGCCAGCCGATGAATTAAAAAGATCACCAGCATGGCACCGATAACCAGGTAGAGGCTGCCGGCGATCTTGGCACCGTAATCGCCCAGTTTGTCAAAAATCAGAAAGGTGGTATCGGCAATTTCGTCGATTTGCTCCTCAATCGGTAATTCTTCAGCCATGGTGCCCCTCCATGTTGGCCTCAATTTTGAGTTGTGTATCAGGTGCCCGACTATTCAATGACCGTTTTGACGCGGAAGAACAAGACGAGTTTGTCTCAAAGTTCTTAACGTAATTCCTCAATGGTAATCAGCAATCTAATCTCGAACCACCCTAATGTGAGGATGAAGATCAGCAAGGATCTGTATTGATCGATTTTCAAATTCGCGGCCAGGTGATTCATGATGTCATCTCCCCGACCCAGGTGAGCCGGATCC
>CBFCWR010000341.1:0-3419 GCA_965601575.1 uncultured Desulfofustis sp.
GAGCCAATACAGAAATTTTCTTTACCATTCTCTCCCTCCTGAATTGTGTTAACAGGTGTAACCAGCCAACAATCACCAATTGTCAGCGAAATAAGTATTTTATTTAAGGCTTAATTCCTATCTTATAAATATAATTTTGTCAAGCACACCTGGACAAATGTGGTAGCTATTGTCACCGTATGGTTGCGCATGGCGTCGCTAATGCGGCCAGGTTCAGTTCTCTAGAAAAGAACATTGTGCTTTTTTTCTACCAAACAGCGGCCAATCCGCTACTATCAATCCATAGGTAGATTGGCGCCCCTTCTTTCTACTGCTCATATCATGAATGATTATATCATATTGACCGCTTTCGGGACAACCACCAGAGCCAAAGATACCTATCATTATCTGGAATCACGCATTGCACAGAGGTTTCCCGGCTGCCACCTCCATTGGGCCTTTTCTTCACCGACAGTGCGCAGGGGCGCGGCATCGACGACCACCCCGCTGCCCTCTCTGGCAGATATCGTTGCAGAGCTGAGCAATCCAGGAAGAATAGTTATTCAATCGCTGCATGTGCTGCCCGGACATGAGTTCGACAGGATAGTTGCGGAAAGCCGGAAATTGCCGATGCCGACCGCTCTCGGCATGCCGCTGCTGTATGAACCGTCTGATTTCAGCCGTGTTGCCAACAGCCTGAAAACGCTCATCACAGCCTCGCGACAGGAAGCTGTCCTGGTCCTTGCTCACGGCACCGACCATCCCAGCCGCGCATCCTACCTTCTGCTCCAGAAGATTCTTCATGAACAGATCGGACCCCAGGTATTCTTCACCACCATTGAAAAGCCTGCCGAACCACCAGAGCTGATAATCAATAAAATCCATGAGGCAGGCTACCGGAAAGTTTTCTGTATTCCCTTTCTGCTCGTGGCAGGCATGCACGTTCTCAAAGATATCAACGGGGAGCATCAATCATCTTGGCGCAACCTGCTCAAGGCGAAACAGATAGAAATTGATCTCCATGATCGTGGACTTGCCCACCTGGATGGTGTAGATGAGATATTCTGCGATCATATTACTGCGGCCTTCAGCTTGATGACCACCTGAGCCTTCTTCCCCCTTTCACTCTTCTTTGGTTGCCATTTCACCCCACCAAGTTTCAACATTTATTTTAAATGCTCAACAAATATTTATTGACACCATCTAAGCCCTTGTAGTATTTTTGGCATATGCACAGTAACCAGATTGAAAGGCGGAAAAATGAACGAACGCGAACGTATCTTCACGCAACTGCAACAGATTGGCGACTCGATTGTGGCGATGTTTGGCAAAAACTGTGAAACCTGCATCCATGATCTCACCGATCTCCACCACTCTCTGATTCATATAAACGGGTCAGTTACCGGGAGAGAAATAGGCGCACCGGCAACCGATCTGCTGGTCAAGCTGCTGGAGAACGCCAAGGGCAGGCCGGAGGATCTGCACAATTACAGGACCGTATCCGGAGACGGCAGAACCCTTAAATCCTCCACTATCTTTATCTCGGACAGTTCGGACAAGCCCATATTCGCCTTCTGCATTAACTTCGACACCACCGAGTATTTCAACGCCAGTCAGGCCCTGCAGCAATTTCTCGTTGCCGAGCAACAGGAACATCCAGCCGATTCGTCGGAAACATTCGCCCAGTCCCCATCGGAAACTATCGAGGCGCTTTTTCAGCAGGCGGTACTGGAAATTGGCAAGCAGCCGGCAACCATGTCCACCGAAGAGAAAACCGACCTGGTGGAAATCCTCGAAAGAAACGGCGCACTGCAGTTCAAAGGCGCGGTGGAACAGATTGCCCTGCTTGCCGGGGTATCGAAATACACCATCTATAACTATCTAAAAAAAATACATGCCCGACAGGCAATTAATCATTTGTAACCAGGAGTCCAAGATGCCCTTTAGCGTAAAAGACATACTGCAGATGGAAGTAACCCCGGCTCTGGGCTGCACCGAACCGGCAGCCATTGCCCTGGCTACCGCGGCTGCAGCATCTCTGCTCAAAGATAAAGAGATCGATGGAATTGAGTTGTGGGTGGATCCCAATATCTACAAAAACGGCACCGCCGTTGCAATCCCGGGAACCAATGGCATGACCGGCCTCGATGTAGCCGCCGGAGTTGGTGCATTTGGCGGAGATCCGCAGCGTGGGTTGGAAGTCCTCGATACGGTGGACCAGCGCAGCATCGACAAGACCAAGGCGCTCATCGCGAGCCAGGGAATACATATCCATCTGTTTGAAGAATCGGGTCTGCACGTCAAAGCCTCGCTCAGCAGCGGCAGCGACCGGGCAGTAGCGGAGATCAAGGATCTGCACAACAATATCGTCCATCTCTCCCTCAACGATAAAGAGCTTGCCGATTCGGCGTTGCTCTCGAAGGTGGCCGGCAACTCAGGTAAATCGGCCATGGCCCTGCTGGAAGAGTGGCTCATGGACCTGACGCTTGATGAAATCTACGAAATGATCGATGAGATCGATGAAGATGACCTCAAATTCCTGAAAAAGGGCGTCGAATTCAATGTCACATTGGCCGAGCACGGCCTCAAGTACGGCAGCGGCCTGGGAATCGGCAAGGCCATCGAAAGGCTTTTGAAACAGAAGCTGTTGGTCAAGGATATGGCGACCTCCGCGAGGATTTTGACTTCTGCGGCTGCCGATGCGAGGATGAGCGGCGTCAACCTGCCGGCCATGAGTTCTGCCGGCAGCGGCAACCATGGCCTGACCGCGATCCTGCCAATCTGGGCCATCAAGGACTTCGTCGATCATGACGAGGAAACCGTTCTCCGCGCCATTGGCCTGAGCCATGTCATCACAGCCTACGTGAAAGCTCATACGGGCAGGCTCTCGGCGGTCTGCGGCTGCTCAGTCGCAGCCGGGGCAGGAGCCACGGCAGGCATCACCTACCTGGTCGGAGGCGATGTGGAACATATGGCCGGGGCCATCAAGAACATCATGGAAGACCTGGCCGGCGTCATCTGCGACGGCGCCAAAGCCGGCTGTGCTCTGAAGCTCAACACTGCCGCGGGTGCCGCGGTCCAGGCCGCCCTCTTTTCGCTGCAGGGAATCAACGTCCAGGACACTGACGGCATCATCGGTCAGTCCACTGAACAGACAGTCAAGAATCTCGGCACCCTGAGCCACCAGGGTATGGTCGAAACCGACCGTACCATTCTGAAGATCATGCGGGAAAAGGAAAAAAGCAGGAAGTAGTATGATTCAAGGCAGAAAACCGTGCACTAATATGGTTCCGTGTGCGACGCTTTCGGCCTTATCCTCCGGTCAATGAGGCCGGCCAATGACGGCCCCAAAACCGGGCCTGTTGGTGGCCGGTTGCTGCGCAACCCTGCGGGCCTTTTTCATTGACCTCCGGGGCCTGTCGCTGATGCACACTCCACCA
>CBFCWR010000342.1:0-3411 GCA_965601575.1 uncultured Desulfofustis sp.
CAGCTGCTGGTTGGTGACATCAACCTCGAAATCGGCGGAGCACTGGATTTGGGCAGAAGCGGTGAGGGCGGCTTCCTGAGCCTTGCGCTGGAAGGTGAGAACTTTGGCGACATCGCGGCGCTCTTCGAGGTTTCCCTTCCCGATCCCGGCAGGTTCTCCCTTTTTACCGACATCGCGGTGGGCCCCGCTTTTTTTCAATTTACCAACCTGGCCCTGGAAACTCAGGCGGGAGAGATTGCAGGCGATCTCGTGGTTTCTCTGCACGGGCTTAGACCTCTTGTTGGGGGCAGCCTGACGGTCATGGTGGCTGCCCTGGAGGATTTGCAGCTCGCGCCGGAGCACACCTCCGGCAGCGAACCCCAGAGTGAGGTTGGGGGAACAGGCGAGGTGGAGCTGCCCTGGCATCTGCTTGACGCCCTGGACGCCGATCTGGTCATCGATGTTGCCGATATCAGTGCAGGCGGGTTTACAGTGGACCACATAAAATCGACACTATCGCTGGTCGACGGCGAGCTGATCATTCCCCTTGACTTGAATCTTGTCGATATGCCGATCCAGGCAAGGATCGAGGCCTCCGGGGGGGCTTCGCTGCCCGGTGTTTCGGGATTCATTGCCGCACCGGGAACCAATCTTGGCCTGATAATGGAACGGCTCGACAATGCGGCCGGCTGGGACGGGAAACTCGGTTCCATGTATCTCGGGGGAGCCAGCAGCGGCATGAGCCTGGATGAACTTCTTGCAAACCTGTCACTCTCTTTGAATCTCAGGAACTCAACACTGATTCGCGAGGGGGAAACGGTCATCACTGCCGATGAACTCGCATTCCAACTGCAACCGCAGAACACACTGCTCCTCTCCGCTCAGGGGATGCTTCTCGATAGCGTTCTCGACCTGGATGCCAGCCTGGAAGATTCTTCCTTGACTATCGATCTGCAGGTCTGCGGCAGCGAGTTTAGGCTCGAAGGCAGAAAAGCCCGGGAAGGTGGTGGGGCAACCGAGTTCGACCTGGAACTGGAAGGGGATAAGCTCTGCGGGCTTCTCATTCCGGCGGCCCGTTTTATGGACGACAATCCCCGCTTTTCAGCTATGGCCGCGGGCAACTTTTCGAGCGAGGGTTTTAAGCTGGAAGTGGAGCACATTAATTTCGGCGATCTCGAGGCGGATGGTCATCTGCACCTGCAGCAAGGTCCGAATGATCTGCCTCGTATCACCGGAGCGATCCGCAGCCCGAGAATAGATTTGGCCCACATTCTGACTCAGAAGCAAGAGACGCCTCCCCGGGAGGCACCGCCAGATCCGGCTCAATCGCTCTCCGAGGATGAGGCTCAAGGTCAACAGCAGTATGAGCAGGCCAGGGAACTGATTGCGCAGATTCTGGCCACTGAGATCACCCTGGTGAAACGATTTCTTTCCACCGAAGTGCAGATGGAAATTGAAGTCCAGGAAGTGGTGACCGGCATGATTGGGGTGTCTGATGTCGGATTGAGCATCGAAGCCGAGCAGGGAAAACTCCGACACTCCCCATTTCAGGCCCGTATTGGCGGCAGTCTGTTCAGCGGCAGCGTGGCGATAGACCTCAGTGACGGCGTTCCTTCCGCTCACCTGGATCTGGAAACTGATGATTTCAGCCTGGACGAACTCCTCCATGAACTGAAATTTGAAGAGGTTCCTGAGATACGTGCCTCCCATGTCGGTCTCGATATAAACTTCGAGGGAAACACGGTCAAGGAAATGCTGCTCAAGGCCCACTACCATGCGCGTCTCGAGAAGGGCAGAATAGAAATTGATCGTGAGCCTCTTGCCCCGCTGCTAATAACCATCAGCGAGGCTGATTATGTGGCGTTCCCTTATCAGCCTGCCATGTTGACCGTGGATGGCGAACTGAATGATCTTCCTGTCCAATTGGAGTCGACCAGCAGCGGTTTTTTTGCCCGGGGAACGGACAAACCGGTGATTCTCTCACTACTTGGAACCATCGGTGACAACAGGTTTGATGCCGAGGGGCGAATCAACCGGCATGAAGACAGCCAGGAATCCTTTCGCCTGAGTTCGACCGTTTCAGGTACTCGAATGGACACCCTCAACGATATATTGGGGCTCAATCTGCCGCCTCTTGGGCCCTTTGAGATTGGCGGCGCCCTGGCCTCGAGGGCGGAAAAAAGTGTCGGCCTCTACGATATGGGCGTGAAAATCGGTGATTCCTCGCTCCGGGGAGAAATGATCCTGACTTTCCTGCCCGGTCTCAAAGAGCAGGGGGAGCCGAGGATCAATCTGGAATCGAGGCTCGAAGCCCGGACCGTCCAATTGAATGACTTTCAATTCGGGCAGTGGTCACCAGTTACCGGTACCGATCAGGAAATACCGACGGTAGAGTCCGCCGTATCAAAGGTGAGTGAACCTGTCGAGACCACCTACAATCTCTTCAGTGCAGAGGTGGCAGAGAGAGTAGATGCCACCTTGAAGATCGTGGTCCAGGAAGTGCTGTCGGGAGAGGATCGACTTGGGCAGGGAAATCTGGTGGCGAAACTGGAGCAGGGGGTCTTCATCCTCGAGGATTTACAGTTGGACATACCCGGCGGCACCGTGCAGATCAAAGGGAAATTGCTGCCCCAAAAGGAGAATATCGGGGCCGAACTGCTCATGAATGTAGAAGATTTCGACTATGGGATCCTGGTGAGAAGAACAAAGCCCGAGAGTACCTTGAAAGGACGGCTGAACCTGATCCTCGAGCTGCAATCCGAAGTAGCGCGGGACGCCAGCTTGAATGAAAACCTCAACGGCCGCTTTCGTTTCGGGGTTATCCCCGAAGAATTCAGGGCCGGCGTTCTCGATCTCTGGGCCGTCAATATCCTCGCAGCCGCGCTGCCCGTAATGATGAAAGGCAGCGGGTCGGTGGTCAACTGCCTGGCGGGAGATTTCATCCTCGAGGAAAGCCTCATGGCGCCGGAACTGTTTCTACTGGACACCAGCAATATGCGGGTCAACGGTAAGGGGACTGTCAACTTGAGAACCAATGAAATCGATTTTGTCTTGAAGCCCAAACCCAAATCCGCACAGTTTTTCAGTCTTGCCACCCCGGTTGCCGTGACCGGGTCGATTCTGAACCCGGACATCGGAGTAACCACAGCCGCAGTAATCGCCACCATATTCCGGCAGCCGATCAGTATCGTGACGGTTCCATTCCAGTGGCTGTTCACCGACAACCTCGAAAAGGACGGCAAAACGGTCTGTTCTGCCGCCATGCAGTGGGTCAGTGAAGCCGGCGCTGAAGAGGAAAAGGAGTCAGCCCCGAAACAATGAGATATGTGTCTTATATTTTTCTGATTTTTCTGTTTCCGCCTCTTTTTCCCGCGGTCGCGGCCGGCCAGGAATGTGTGGTGCTGCTGCACGGACTGGCCAGGAGCGACGGTT
>CBFCWR010000343.1:0-3402 GCA_965601575.1 uncultured Desulfofustis sp.
TCGAATTTGTCTCCGAGGTCCCCAAAACCTTGAGCGGCAAGATCAGAAGGGTCGAGCTGCGCGAAAGGGAAGTAGAGCGCCAGGAAGGCCAGGGTAATGCTCCGGATCTGGAGTTTTACTATTGGGATTTTCCCGAGCTCAGCTCAAGGAAAAATTAGTATTACCGCCGCGGGCAGGCTAACCTTCCCGCGGCACCAATTGTTGATCGATCGGTAACGGAGAATCGATTATGAAATTCGAACTCAGCGAAGAACAGAGCCTGATCCGCGACACCGTGCGCGAATTCGCCGAAGCGGAGATCGCCCCCAGCGCCGCCGAGCGTGATGAAGAAGAGCGTTTTGACCGCTCCCTGATGTTCGACAGCCTGGCCGAACTGGGACTCACCGGCATCGTCTTCCCGGAAGAGTATGGCGGCGCCGGAGCCGACTACCTGAGCTACGCCATTGCCGTTGAAGAACTGTCGAGGGTGTGCGCCTCGACCGGTGTGACACTGTCCGCCCACCTCAGCCTGTGCGCCAACCCGATCTATATGTTCGGCACCGAATCCCAGAAAGAGAAATATCTCGTTCCCCTGGCCTCGGGTGAAAAGATGGGAGCCTTCGGTCTCACTGAACCGGCCGCCGGCTCCGATGCCGGCAGCACCAAAACCACCGCCGTCAAAAACGGCGACGGCTGGCTGGTGAACGGCTCCAAGATTTTCATCACCAATGGCGGGGAAGCTGAAACCTACGTGGTGCTGGCTCGCACCGATAAAGATGCCAAGAAGCATCACGGGATCAGTGCCTTCATCATCGAGAAAGGCATGGAGGGATTCTCCTTCGGCAAAAAGGAGATTAAGCTCGGCATCAGGTCTTCGCCCACCATGGAGATCATCTTCGAGAATTGTCTGATTCCTGAAGAAAACATGCTCGGTGAAGAGAGCGAGGGATTCAAAGTCGCCATGAAGACCCTGGACGGCGGCCGCATCGGCATCGCTTCCCAGGCAGTGGGGATCGCCCAGGGCGCCCTCGAGCAGGCAGTCGCCTATGCCAAGGAAAGAAAACAGTTCGATAAACCGATTGCCGCATTCCAGGGAATTTCCTTTCAGCTCGCAGATATGGCAACCCAGATCGAAGCCTCCAGGCTGATGGTCTACAACGCCGCCTACCGGGCCAGCTCCGGACTCTCCTACTCCCAGGCATCGGCAATGGCCAAACTGATGGCCAGCGAGACGGCGATGAAGGTGTCCACCCAGGCCGTGCAGATTCTCGGCGGCTATGGGTACAGCCGTGAGTTCCCGGTTGAGCGTATGATGCGGGACGCTAAAATCACCGAAATCTATGAAGGAACGAGTGAAATTCAACGGCTGGTCATCGGCACCGCCCTTACCCGCTGAAGAGAAAGGTAACAAAGTGAGAGGTACAGTATGAAAATTCTCGTGTGCATCAAGCAGGTCCCGGATATGGAATCAAAGTTCAAAATCGATGCGGCGGGCACCTGGTATGACAATGCCGACCTGGCCTGGCGTATGAATGAATATGACGAATATGCGGTGGAGCAGGCGGTCCAGCTCAAGGAACAGGTTGGAGAAGGCGATATCACCGTGCTGTGCATCGGCTCGGACAAGGTCAAGGAAACGATGAAAAAGGCGCTGGCCATGGGCTGCGACCGGGGGGTTCACGTCAGCGACGAGGCCGCTTCCTCCAAGGAGCCTTTCCAGATCGCTTCGATTATAGCGGCATTTGCAGGCGATAAGGGCTTTGACCTTATATTCACCGGCATGCAGTCCCAGGATCGGGGCAGCGGCCAGGTTGGCGTGCTGGTCGGCGAAATTTTGGGGCTGCCCAGTGTGTCGACGGTGGTCGACTTCGATTACCAGGATGGCAGCGTCACCGCCAAGAGGGAGCTCGAAGGCGGCAGCAGAGCGATTGTGCAGGTCAAGGCTCCCGCGCTTTTCACCTGTCAACTGGGCCTCAACACTCCTCGCTATCCGACCCTGCCCAATATCATGAAGGCCAAGAAAAAGGAATTGCTGACCGTCCCGGTCGGTGATCTGCTCAAGGTCGAGCCGAGGCAACAGACAGCCGCACTCTATTTTCCGGAGAAAAAAGGCGGTGGTCTGGTCCTGGAGGGTGACGTCGGCGACCTGGCCGATCAACTGGTGCAGATACTCAAAGAAAAAACCACCGTTCTTTCCTGACCGTGAGGTAGAAAATGAAAGCATTACTGGTAGCAGAATATAGAGATGGACAATTGCTTGGCTCCTACCAGGAGCTTATGGGATTCGCCGGGCAGCTGGCGGCTGACTCGGCCATGTTCGTGGTTGGCAGCAGCGGTGCCCTGCCAGCTTTCGAGGGTACGCTCTATCTGGCCGATGCGGCCCAGGTGGGCGACTATAACCCCGACGCGCACAAGCAACTGCTGCTCAGCGCCATCGAGCAGGAACAGCCCGACTATGTTGTCTTTTCGCACTCCTCCTACGGCTGGGATCTGGCTCCAAGGGTGGCCTGCAGTCTGCAAGCCTCACAGATCTCCGAGGTGGTTGAAATCAAGGACGGCGCCATGGTGGTCCCGGTCTGCAATGCCAAACTGCGGCGCCAGGTGACACCCAATACACCGGTGACGGTAGTGACTCTGCAGGCAGGTGCCTTTGGCCTTGCCGAGCCGCCAGCCGGTACTCCCGAGGTCAAGGAAATAAGTACCGATGCAGCCGGTTCGATCACCTTTACCGGCTACGAGGAAGCCGAAGCCGGAGGCGTTGATCTGAGCAAGTCCGAGGTCATCGTCAGTGCCGGCAGAGGTGTCGGCAAGCCTGAGAATGTGGGTATCATCGAAGAGTTGGCCAAAGCCCTCGGGGGCGAGTATGGGGCCAGCCGGCCGGTGGTCGACTCGGAGTGGGTCGAGCATAACCGCCAGGTCGGCACCACCGGTCAGACCGTTTCACCCAAGCTCTACGTAGCGTGTGGTATTTCAGGTGCTATCCAGCATCTGGCCGGGATGAAGAAATCTGAATTTATCGTCGCCGTAAACACCGACAAGGATGCCCCCATCAGCGAGGTCGCCGACGTCCTGGTGGTGGCCGATTTGAAACAATTTGTCCCGGCATTGACCGAAAAACTCAAAGGCGGCTGATCGATGCAGCCTCCGTGATATTGACGAGTACAACCGATTTTGCTTTTGAAACCCGCGCTTTTTGGCTAATCTGATCACTTGATCCTCCGCTATCAATCATGAAAGCAAAGCAGAACAACGAGGGCTTCACGATGATGACCACAGATACCAAAGAAGTCGCGACCCAGATCAAGAACAAGGAACTGGTCAAGGAACGCCGGCGCCAGATCGTCGATGCCGCCGTGCCGCTGTTTATTGAACGCGGCTACCACAAGACCACCACCAGGGCTCTGGCCCAGGCCACCGGCCTGT
>CBFCWR010000344.1:0-3395 GCA_965601575.1 uncultured Desulfofustis sp.
CTCTACTATTGCCAGCACGTTCTCGGGGTGGGTCATTTTCACAGAAGCCTCGAAATCTGCCGAGCCTGCAGCGAGGCCCACCAGGTAACCATGATCGTCGGCGGCCCCGATATCAGCGTCGGCAACGAACCCTTCGACTTCCTGAAACTCCCCGGTCTGCAGATGGACGACGAGTTTTCCGGGCTGAAGAGCTGCGATCCCCGCCTCGGGCTCGAAGAGGTCAAGCGGATGAGGGTCGAGACCCTGCTCTCGTTCTTTACATCGACCCGACCCGACTGCCTCATTCTCGAGCTCTACCCTTTCGGCCGCAAAGCTTTCAGATTCGAGCTGACTCCTCTACTGGAAGCGGCTCGGGCGGAGTCGACATTGGTGCTCTGCAGCCTGCGCGACATTCTGGTCGAAAAGAAAACCGACCGTGCAATGTGGGAGGATCGGGTCGTTGCCACCCTGAACAACTATTTCGATGGCGTGCTGGTGCACGCGGATCCTCAATTAGTTACCCTGGATAACACCTTTGGCCCGATTGACCTGGTCGATGCGCCGGTCCACTATACCGGCTTTATAACTCCGAAGCCGCAGCTCAATGCCCGTTCGAAGATTCGCGCCACACTGGGTCTTAGCCCCGACGACGCACTCATCGTCGCGAGCATCGGCAGCGGCAGCGTGGGTGCGCATCTGCTCGAGGCAATCGCGGCCGCAGCAAAGTCTGAGCTCATACCCCCCACTTTCCATTTCCACCTGTTCACCGGCCCCTACTGCCCCCCGGCGGTGGTTAAAAAGCTGCACGCCGCCGCGGGACAGAACCTGGTCGTTGAACAGTTTACCGATCATTTCATCAACTGGCTCGCGGCTGCCGACCTGTCAGTTTCCATGGCCGGCTATAATACCTCGATGAACAGTCTGGCGGCAGGAGTTCCTGCACTGATGCTGCCGTTCGATCAGAACAGGGAACAGCGGCTCAGAGTCGAACGACTCATTGCCGAGCACCCCATTGCAATACTTGACGAACTGGATCTGGATCCGGAACGGCTGGCTGATCTCATTGTTGCGCAGGCCCGAAAATGTCGCTATCACACTGGACTTGATCTGGACGGCGCCCACCGGACGGTGTCCATTATTGAAAGGCTCTGATTGGAGATGAAAACCTGCCCCTGTGCGCTCTACCGGGAATTTCCCGCCAATGGGCTCACCCAGATTGAGCAGACCCTGACCGACGCCCTCGACCGCAGCACGAGCTCCAAACCGCTGCCGGTGCTCTTCCGGGCTGATGATATTGGTGTCCCGTCGGCTCATTCCCTGCGGCTGCTCGGGCTCTTTGCGCACTACCGCGTCCCTTTGTGTCTCGCCGTGGTGCCCGCCTGGCTCACCGCCACGCGCTGGAAAGTGTTCAAAGCCCACGTGGATACCGGTTCCCCTCAATGGTGCTGGCATCAGCACGGCTGGCGCCACGCCAACCATCAGCACGGCGGGAAGAAAGGGGAATTCGGCACAGCCAGGCCGAGATCGGCGCTCAGAACCGATCTGATCCGGGGCAAAGATCGTCTCGAGACGGTGCTGGGAACAGACTTCTCTCCATTTTTCACGCCGCCCTGGAACCGCTGCTCGGACGAGACCCTGAAACTGCTCGCCGAACTCGACTACAGAGGCATCTCCAGAAGCAAGGGGGAACAGTCCAGGCGGGCACCTCTGGATGACTTTTTCATTAACGTCGATCTGCATACCCGAAAGGAGGCCGACGCCGCCGGCGCCCTCCAGGCATTGTGTGAAGAATTGCGCCAGGCGATTGAAGGATATTATGTTTCGATTATGATCCATCATCAACTCATGAACGAACGCAGTTTTGAGCTGCTTGAGTTCCTGCTTTCGTTCATCTCCCAAAGCAGTAAAATGAAGGGGTGCCGCTTCAATGAGCTGGGCAAACCAAGTATTTGCTGAGCACTCCACCACCGTCGCCTAGTTCACTGCAATATCATTGACAATTATCGATCTATGGAGATAGTATCTAGGTACTTTCTCAGGTCGGAAGATTCCGGTGACCAGATTATATTTTCCATCGCAGGTTCAAAGATGTCGCGCCTTATTGCCCTGCCGTTCAGAAAATCGTTGGAAATTGCGTACCAGTCAATCCGGGTGCGTTTTTTCAGATCGCTGGTGACCACGACCAGCCTGGTGCTGGCCGTCGCCTTTCTCTGCTACATGCGGTCCTCCAACGATTTTGCCCAGGCCCTCCTGCACTCAGGGGATATCAACAGCTATCAGATTCTGGTGAAAGCCGGCTACGACGTCAGCATCGGAACCGATGTCATCGCCGCCTCGGCAAAGCAGCGCTGGATCGTCACCCTCTCCCTGCTGGTCTGCATTGTCGGCATCATCAACGCCCAGCTGATGTCGGTCACCGAACGCTTTCGTGAAATCGGCACGATGAAATGCCTGGGAGCACTGGACCGCTTCATCGTCCGCCTCTTTATTCTGGAGGCTCTGATGCAGGGCCTGGCCGGCTCGTGTGCCGGAGCCGTTCTCGGAGTCTTGAGCGCCACGATCTCATCGGCGCTTACCCTCGGGACCTCGATCTTTTCCGCCTTCCCCTGGGCGGCGCTGTTCTATTCGATGCTTCTGTCGCTCATTGTCGGCACCAGTCTGAGTCTCATCGGCGTCATCTACCCGGCCATCCTGGCCGCCCGGATGCAGCCGGTGGAAGCCATGCGGCAGGAGCAATAGTTGGGCTATGATACAATCTCAAAGCAGGTAGTCTTTTATGGCTGAAAAAACCATCGTCAGGGTCAGCGAGGTAACCAAGAATTTCGACCTCGGTAAGATAGTGGTCGAGGTGCTCAAAGGCATCGATCTGGAGATAGAAGAAGGTAAATACCTGAGCATCATGGGTCCCTCGGGTTCGGGTAAATCGACCCTGTTCAACATGATCGGTGGCCTGGACAAACCGACTTCGGGTAAGGTGTTCATCGACGAAGTGGACATCGCCCAGCTCGACGCCTACGAACTGGCCTGGCTGCGCTGCCGAAAGATCGGCTACATTTTCCAGACCTTCAACCTGATCCCGGTCATGACGGCACTGGAAAATGTCACCCTGCCGATGACCTTTGCCGGGATGAGCAATGACGATGCCGTGGAGCAGGGTATGACACTGCTGAAACAGGTGGGTCTGGACGGCAGGCACAGTCACAAGCCGACCGAACTCTCAGGAGGCCAGCAGCAGCGCGTCGCCGTGGCCCGGGCCCTGGCCAACAGCCCGGCCATCGTACTGGCGGATGAACCCACCGGAAATCTCGACCTGAAAACCGGTGAAGACATTATCGATCTGCTCAAGGAGTTGAGCAGCGAACGCAAGGTGACGGTCATTTCCGCCACCCACGACTACAAGATGCTCAACGTGTCGG
>CBFCWR010000345.1:0-3380 GCA_965601575.1 uncultured Desulfofustis sp.
TGCTGCCCGGCTTTCACATGCGTACCGTGCGGCGTTATGCGCCTAAAACCTCCGTGCCTGTGCTGCTCACCGACAGCGAAGTGGTGCAAGGCTCTTCGGAAATCATCGATTATCTAGACGAGCATCACCCGGAGCCCCAATTAGCACCGCACGCAGTTGAAATTCGGAAGATGTGCAGTCAATTTGAAGCAGAACTCGGCAGTCTGTTGGGAGAGCCGATCCGCACCATACTTTATGACCGGCTGCTGGCCTACCCAGACTATATAAGATTCTGTTTCACTCATCCCATGCCTCCTCCGAAACGGCTTCTGTTCAGACTTTATTATCCGATGCTCAGAAAATTAATGCACCAGGCCTATGTGGGGTCTGAAAAGAGAGTAGCAGAGGCCAAAGAGACCTTTGTTTCATCCCTGGATGATCTGGAATCCAAACTCAATGGTGACTATCTTTTCGGCGAACGCTTTACCAGGGCAGATCTGAGTGTCTGCGCCATGCTCGCCCTGCTGGTCCTGCCTCCTCAATTTCCGGTTTCCTGGCCTAAGATGCCGGATCATGAAATAGAAAAACTGCACAATGATTACCAGGATCATCCGGTCTGCATCTGGGTGAGGCGCATCTACAAGTTGCATCGCTGAAAAAGGCGGCAAAATAGAGGCGCAATTCAACTGCCTCCCCAACCTGTGGTATTCAACTCCCGACATTATTTTCCTTTCCGCTATTAATTGATCGTTACATTTCTGCAATCGAGGTGAAAATCCGGCTAAAAGTGATTATCATGGTATCGACTGAAATGAAGCTTTTTCTATTGGAAACAGACCATTGGAGGTAGTAGATGAGAATTCTATTGTATCTGGCAACCAACCTTGCAATCCTCGTCTTGCTCGGCATCGTCATGTCGATACTGGGTATCGATACCACCCAGACGTCCGGGTTGCTCTTTTTCGCGGCGCTTTTCGGTATGGGCGGTTCCTTTATTTCGCTGGCCCTGTCCAAGTGGATTGCCAAACGCTCCACCGGCGCCAGGGTTATCGAACAGCCTCAGAATCAGGCTGAGCAATGGCTGGTGGACACGGTGCGGCGCCAGGCTGAAATGGCTGGCATCGGCATGCCCGAGGTGGCCATCTTCGATGCACCTGAAATGAATGCCTTCGCCACCGGCATGAAGCGCGACGATGCCCTGGTGGCGGTCAGCACCGGGCTGATGTCCGGTATGAATAAGGAAGAGGTGGAAGCGGTCCTGGCCCACGAGGTGAGTCACGTCGCCAACGGCGACATGGTCACCCTGGCCCTGATCCAGGGCGTGTTGAACACCTTTGTGATTTTCCTGTCCCGTATGGTGGCCAGTGTCATCGATAGTTTCCTCAGATCCGATAGAGACGGCGGCGGCCTTGGTTTCATGGGCTACATCGCCGTCACCATCGTGCTGGAGATTGTTCTCGGTCTTTTCGCTTCGATCATCGTCATGTGGTTCTCCCGCCGGCGTGAATTTCGAGCTGACAGCGGGGCCGCAGACCTGGCCGGACGCCAGAAGATGATCGATGCGCTGAAGAGGCTGCAGGCCCATCACGAACCATCCAAACTGCCGGACCAGATGGCCGCATTCGGCATTCGCCCAAGAGAAGGGGGGCTGGCCTCCCTGTTCAGAAGCCACCCGCCGCTCGAGGCGCGCATCGCCGCCCTGCAGAATCCCGAAGGGTAAGTAGTGAGAAAAAGAGGGGACGCAATTCAAGTGCGTCCCCTTGTCTGTGTCCCGCCCTCTGTCCGCTTAGTCTTCCGGCCGCTTCAGCTCCAGGTTATCGGTCAACAGACCGACCCGTTGGGCTCTGAGTTCCCACTGCCGGCGAGCGATCTCCTGCATGTCCTCGACCCGGTCCACCTCGTCGACGATTTCCAACCCCAGCAGCGTTTCAATAAAATCCTCAAGGGTCACGACACCCTCGGTGCCGCCATATTCATCCACCACCAACGCGATGTGAAGCGAGTCTTTCATCATCAGCTCGAATAAATCATGCAGATTGAGGTTGTCGCGCACCACCACGAGGGGACGGAGCATGTCCTTGAGCTGGGTCTCTGGTTTTTCCTGCGCGGTTCGAAAGATTTCGGTCTTCAGTGCGAACCCTTTGATATCATCCAGGTCATCCCCATAGACGGGAATCCTGGAGAAGTAGATCCGGCCGCTCTCTGCCATTACCCGCTCCACGCTCATCTCCTCGGGAAGGGCGTACACCACGGTTCGCGGCGTCATTATATCTTTGGTCCTTATATCCCTTAGGTAAAAGAGATTCTGCAGCACCCGTGATTCGTATTTGTGAAAGATTCCCTCTCTGCTGCCCAATTCGGCAAGGGCTATGAACTCGTCACGGTGGACGCTCTTTTTAGGGCGATTTCTGGTCATCAGCCGGGTCAGGTATTCAGCCATCTTCACCAGCGGCCACATCAATACGGTGGTGATCTCCAGAGAGGCGGCAACAAACGGGGTCAGACGGCGCCAGTAGGCTGCTCCGAGCGTTTTGGGGATGATTTCCGAGACCACCAGGATCAAAAAGGTGAGAACCGCCGAAATCACGCCGATATAGGCATCGCCAAATACTGACGCAGCCTGGGCTCCAGCCCCTGCCGCTCCCACGGTATGGGCGATGGTGTTGAGGCTCAGGATGGCAGCCAGCGGCCGGTCGAGATTGTCTTTGAACTTCTTGAGTTTGACACCAAGGCTGGGGCGCTCCTGCTCCATTTGGGCCACATAGGAAGCCGAGATGGAAAGCAGCACTGCCTCCATGATCGAGCAGAGAAAAGAGACGCTCAGCGCCAGTGCAACGTAAAAAAGAAGAAGCCCCATATCAGTATTTTCTCCAGGTACACGGAATCATTATTAGAGTGGATATCTGTTCATACCAGATCTGGTGGCTTTAGCCAACCAGAAGGGAAAGTGGGAGGTGTTGGTATCCTGACCTAAAATTTGAACGACACGATTGCTTTGCCGGCGTTTGTCTGAAAGTTTGGTCACGATTTGTTGTCAGGAACACGCGTGCAAGACCGCATGGTAAACCAGGTCGAGATAATCAGCAGGATTGGCCAGATGACGAGCAAATCCACTCTGATGTTGGCCTCGGGGGATTTGACAAGCACCAGCCACTCCCAGGCTGCATAGAATGCCCAGGCGCCGGCCGGAACAAGGAGGGATCCCGGTCGGCGAACCTTGCCGAAGCGGGATCCTCGTATGAGAATGTAGGCTGCCGCGAACAGACCGGCAACAGCCAGGATGATCAGGGGTTTGCCGACCAGCAGTGAGGACAGGATTTCCATCTCGATCTCCTGGGCGTAAGTTCATCCGCCAAGGGTGACGGCATCGGGAATTTCGTATCGTTCGTCGCCGATGGTGA
>CBFCWR010000346.1:0-3354 GCA_965601575.1 uncultured Desulfofustis sp.
CATCATCTGCCTCGGCGAGGACATCAGGTGGGCCTACGATATCGCGGATCTAACCGAGGAGTTGGCTCGTATCGCCTACCTCAAGGAAGCACTCAGTTAGCCGTTATTCGCTACTCCCCTAGAAACAGCTGAGGCACTTTTCTGGGAACAAATGACTAGGTTCGAGCTGCTGGACGGGGCGCAGTTTTCACCCGCGGCCGCAATATATGCTCAACCACGGTGAGGCCGAGGACCGTAAACAATCCGGCGAACAGAATCTGGGCGATGCGTAGATAGAAGTCGGTCGACGCGGAATCGCTGCTGCCGGTTGAACTGCCGAGAAGTACTAAAAAGGTGGTGAATCCGGATTGGAACGCGGGCGCCAGCGGTGAATCAGAGTAGATCATTGAACTGAAAAGCAGGGAAAACAGCATGACCAGAGCAATTAGAAACACATAATTGGGGGCAACCACCAGCAGGTTGTAGGCGATGATTACGGCACTCCCTCCGATTGCCGTGGCCAGGGCGCTTGCTTTAATAAACTTGACCGAGGCGTTCTTATTCGGGGTGCCGGCCATGATGCAGATAAACAGCATGGCCAGGGCGTACTGACTTAGATTCAAAGTGAAAAACAGCAGGACCGCCGTGGAGGCGACGATGGTGCTTACCAGGGCCAGACGGGCTCTTTCTCTTTCGGAGATCGGCGGGGGGGGAGCGGGGGCTGTTTTCTTCTCTTCAGTCACACTTTCCCGAGCCATTGAATCGGGCAGCAGCGCGTGAAACAGCCAGGAAAAGAAAAGGGCTGCAGCCATGCCGAAAAACAGTGCCGAGGCCACCAGATTTGAGACCATCGTGCCGCTGAAGCTGATGATCGGAATCATCGTGATCCCCATGGTCATGAACAGGGGAACCAAAGGCGGGGCACCAGGAGGAGAGCTGTAATAAATCATGAAAAACAGCAACACATACAGCGGCACGCACAGCAGCGGGAAATGCAGCACGAACTCGCTGAGTACTACACCTATGAGCAGCGCCACCGCCAGCAGCAGCAAAACTTTCAGCGCCCCGGACCAGCCTATCCAGGCGGGCAAGGCGAGAAACAGCACGGTGAGGATCGGCACCAGGTAAGAGAGCGGCCAGCCAATCCCGTAGGAGACGGCCACAGTCGTCGTGATGCCCAGCGCCAATCGCAGGGTGCGCAGCGTCTGCAGACTCAAACCGTTACCGCTAGTAGAGGTGCGAGAGAAAAGAAATGATTCTGATCCACAGTGTGCCGATGGCCTTCATGATCGGACGGTTTTCGGTATAAATCTGGGCATTGACCTGGCCGCCGATCCGCATCGAGCCCCTGGCTTCATCGTCAGTGAATCTGATCAACACCGGGATGTGCTGGGCTTGTCTGAGCCACCCCTGGGTCGGTTTCACCGTTGCCAGTCCGCCCAGGTTGTCCCTGGAGCTGTCTGCCACGCCATACCCGACACTGGTGACTTCACCCCGGAAGACCCTGCCGGGAGCGGCGTCGAGCACCATTTCAACCTGATTTCCAGCCTTCACATTGACCAGCGCGTTCTCCCGAAGATCGGCCTGTACCCAGACGTCTCTGGTCGAAATGAAAGTCATGATCGGTTTGCCGGCGGCGGCGAAATGGCCGATATCGACCAGCAGGTTGGTGATGATGCCGTCGGACGGCGCCCTTATGGTGCTCCAGTAGAGGTCCAGTTGGGCGCTGTCGAGCGCCACCAGGGCCTGCTGTACGTTGGCGTTGTCCCTGCCCGTGCCGCCCAGTTTGCTCTTGGCTTTCTCGAGTTCAGAACGGGCGCTTTCCAGCCTGGCTCTATTCGCCGCAATCTTGGAGCGGGCATCATCCGCCCTGGACTGGGATGCGGCGCCCTTTTCAGCCAGACGGATGATACGCTGTCCTTTTACCTCGGCATTTCTTAAATTTGCTTCCGCCTCGGAGACTTTGGCCTGGGCTGTGGAGACCGCTGACACGTCAACCTCGGACGTCTGGGTGGCAAGCTGCAGGTTGGTCTGTGCCTGTTCGACAGCCAGTTCATACTTGGAGGAGTCGATTGCCGCAATGATCTGATCCTCTTTCACCAGCTCATTGTTTCTGACATTTACTTCGGTCAGGGTACCGGACACCTGGGGAACGATGGACACAATGAAAGCCTCGATGCGGGCATTGCTGGTATAGGGCGCAAATTTATCGGTCAGGACATGCAGTACCAGAAGGAGCAGACAAATGAGCAGTACCAGCATCGTCCATTTCTTAACGCTGCTTTTGGGCTGCTCATCGGATAGCTGCTTGTCTGTCAGTGCTGTTGCTGTTTCTTCTTTATTTTCCGAGGATGATGGCTGTTCAGCGACCATGATCAGTTCCTGAAAGTAATCGTTATTTGATTGATTGCTGTTGTCTCTCGGCAATGAAGTTGCCCACCAGCCAGGCGACCACCACGGCGATATAGAACTGCCCGGTAATGGCCTCTATCTGGCAAAGGGCGCCGGCGGCATGGGTTTGCGGGGTAATGTCGCCATACCCCAAAGTAGTCAGGGTAACCATGCTGAAGTAGTTGAAGGTGGTGAGAAGTGAATCTTTCTCCGTTTCCAGAAGGGTGCCCGAGAAACTGCCGGGGCTCAGTTGATAGAGCAGGCTATAGAGCGCGCCCCAGAAAAGACCGATGATCAGATAAAGGCAGAGCGTGCCAAAGATCACCTGGACGTCGATCCTCTTCGACCTGATCAGTTGTCCCGCGAAGGCGATGATCAGCAACTTGTAGAACAGGGCCAGCAGCACGTAGGCGGAGAGCAGATCGAACGGGATGATCTCGTAGAGGCCGAGCCAGTAAAGGGCCAGTACAGGGATCAGCAGTACCATTGCCAAAGAGCGGTAGTTCTGGTGCTTCTGGACGGCCCACACAGAAAAAAAGAGGGTCAGGGAGAGCAGACTGTGAGCGAGGATGGCCACCGAAGGGTAATGGACCAGAAAGGGGCTGATAAAGAGATAGCAGAGCAGAAAGAACAGCAGGTTTCTAAATCCGTGCGTGGTGAATTGCGCGCTCTTAGTCATTACCCTCTCCAGGTTCATCCAGGAATTTACCCCAGTCTGTACGTCCCTCCATCTCGATGACAGTTTCCTCGGGCAGCAGAAGATCATTCTGGTAATCGACCTCCCAGCCTCCGCCAAACGCCTTGTAGAGCCCAATCGCGTTGGTGGCGATTTCTCCCTTGGTCTGGGCAAACTCGTCCTGCCTTACGGTGAGGGATCTGATCGAGTCGAGCACGCGCTGATAGTCCACCAGGCCTTCTTCATACTGCAGCGTGGACAGCTCCGTGGAACGCTCGGAACTCTCGACGCTGGCCTCGATGTACCTT
>CBFCWR010000347.1:0-3343 GCA_965601575.1 uncultured Desulfofustis sp.
GGTTATAATCCCCATAGAAGAGGCTTTTGGCTTATACCTGTCCGAGGATATCAAAGCTCCTGATTCCTCTCCTCGTTACACCAATTCGGCTATGGACGGCTATGCAGTGAGGTGGGAGGATTGTGCCGAGGCCAGCGTCGATACTCCCGTCCGGCTCGAAATCATCGGTGAAAGCCAGGCCGGCATCCCCTTCGACGGAGTTGTGGAAGCCAAAAGTGCGGTGAGAATCAGTACCGGTGCGATGCTGCCGGCTGGAGCTGATACAATTATCAGGGTCGAAGATACTGAAGAACTGGAAGGATTTGTCAAAATTCTCGCCGTCATGACACAGGGTCAAGATGTCAGGCGCAAGGGAGAGGAGTTTGTCGAAGGGCAGCTGCTGTTTCTCAAGGGTGACTGCCTACGAGCACGGGAGTTGGCCCTGATGGCGTCTGTCGGAATACACACGGTGTCGGTCTACGCAAAACCCGAGGTCACTCTGCTGGTAACGGGTACTGAGCTGGTCTGCCATGATGAGGCGACCATAAAACCACACCAGATCAGGGATTCCAATACCATCATGCTGACCGCTGCGATTCAGGAAAGCGGTGGGGTATTACGCGCCACAAGTCACGTCCAGGATAGTCTCGAACACACAGCTGAAGCCATTGAAAATGGGGTCGCAGAAGGCGTCAAACTCATTGTCTGTTCCGGGGGTGTCTCTGTCGGTCGGCATGATCATGTTCGAGAAGCAGCAGTGCAGGCCGGATTCAAGGAGCTATTCTGGCAGATACGTCAGAAACCGGGGAAACCCCTCTATGTGGGCCGCAAGGGGGAGACGCTGATCTTTGGTTTACCTGGTAACCCGGTGTCCGCCTATATGTGTTTCAGAAATTTTGTCCGCCCGGTCCTGGCCGAACTGCGGGGAACCACCTATTTCGATACTACCCTGACGGCAATTGTCTCGGAACAGATGTCCAACTGGGGAAAACGCGCTTTATTTGTCAGGGTTAAAATAGAAAACCGCCCGAACCAGCTTGCCCTTGTCAAGGAGGTCAGCCAACAGGGCTCGCACATGCTCAGTTCCATTGCCCATGCTGACGGTTATGTGGTCCTGCAGCCGGGCGAAGTACTCCAGCCGGGAAGCCTCAAAGAGGTCTCATTGTTCTGATGGTGTCTCACAAGACGAACCGAGGTTAGTTTTTTCACCGGGTGAGAAGCACGTGCAGATGAGCGAGCTTTTGTGGTGAGCGGCCGGAGAACGGGTTGAATCATCCGGTATGTAACATTTCACAGCGCCCATCAATAAATGCCATGGCACCAGAGAATAGTGGCGTGAGCGTTGCCACCGGGACACGACAAGATTTAGGCGCATCATTTTTACAGGTATGATGTATCGGAACTAGAATTATCTCGTTAGAGGTGCATTATGGATCCTTATACCGAAGCCCATCTGTTCGTCGCCGCCATCAGGCTGCTGCACTATCAGAAGCAATCACCGCCCACCATCGAAGAGGTCTGCGAGACTCTAAGTATCTCTGTCGAGGCCGGACTCGCGGTCTGCAGAAAACTGCAGAAACGGACCATCCTAACCATTTCAGAGGACCCCTTCTCCATCAAGCTGGGAATCGATGACCATCTGGAAATAGAAAAGTTGCCGCGGGAGCAGAAGGATGGTGACAGCCTCTCCAAAGATCTCGAGAAGTTCATGGCAAAAAAGGAAGACATGGACAAGAAGGTCGAGGCGATCCAGGCTGGTCTGCAGAAAAAGAAGCAGGACCTGCACAGCGACATCGAGGCCAAGCTGCGTGAAGAAATGAACAAAATGAAGAAGGGGTGATGCGGTCCCCCGCTATTGTAGCCTATTACTGGCCCCGGTCACCTTTTCTGCTGAGCCTCGCGCAGGCCGTTGCGGCAATGGCTGTCAGCACCGCACAGATCAGAAATGCGGCATCGAACAGACCGGTGAATTCCGCCAGAAATCCTGCCAGGGCCGGGCCTGCCACCTGTCCGACCCCGAAAAATATGGTGACGAAGCCAAACGCCGATGACGCCCTTGCGGGCCCCACAAGATCTCCAACCGTTGCCGCCATAACGCTTGGAATCCCCCACAGCGACAGACCGAAAGCAAGGATTGACACATAGAGGAAAAGTGTGGGTAGTCCCTGCAAGGCAAGCAGATGGGCGATGCTGAACTGCACGAAGATGATGGTCAGGGCGGTAAAGCGGCCAAATCGATCGGCGATGTATCCCGCGTAAGGGCCTGAGACCAGACTTATCACCCCGACTATTGACCAGAACAGGCCGGCGGCCTGGGTGTCGAATCCCCGCTCGTTGACCAGTGAGGTGACAATAAACGTTGCATAAACTGCATAAGTAGCCCCGAACAACGAGTAGATAAACCCCAATTGCACCAGTTTGGTCACCTCGGGCTTACTCAGCTCTGAGGATACCGCTTGCTCTTCAATTGCGCCCCTCCAACCATTCTTCGGCTCATCAGCCCCCAGGGGACGCTGGTTAACCTGAGCCGGGCTGTTTCTCAGGGCAATGGCAGCCAGGACAGCCACGCTCAGCACCACACCTCCCAGGATCAGCCACCCAAAGCGCCACCCCATTCCTGCCATCTCAGCGATCAAGAGCGGTACGATAAACCCACTGAACACTATGCCCAGACCATTTCCCACCAGCATGAAGCCCGCCGCACGCCCCCGCCAGTGTTTCACGAACCAGCCGGCAACCAGCGCCATCATCGGGATGTTCGCCAAACCGCTGCCAACCCCGGTAAGAAAATAGAGTGGTAATATCGCAGCCAATCCTTTGGCACCCCAGATCAGGGCCATGGAAATACCGATAAGCATAAGACCGGTGCTGATGGTCAGTCGCGGACCGAATCTGTTGGCCACCCGTCCCACAAAGATCACCGAAACCATGTAGCCAATAAAGTTGGCGGTACTGATCAGCCCCATCTGGCTGTAATTCAATCCCAGTCCGTCACCCATGGCCGGCAGCAGCATGCCCAGGGCAAAGCGCCCCAGACCGAGGCAGGCGAACATGACGCCCACACCGGTTCCCAATATGATCCAGCCATAGTGCAGGCTGAAGGGTGAACGGGATCCTGAGGCGTTTTCCATAAGTGGCCTGGTGAAGTGGTTGCAGGGGTTATTTCCGGTCATGCAAAGCTTGAGGGATTAATCCCGATCATCCCCCAGTTAGGAGCAAAAGTAAACACTTGCCGACCAACAAATTTTCCGACCAGCAGAAATCCTCCTCGGTGCAGCCGCGAGATTTATCGATTAGACCCATATGAGCAACCACCCTGTGGCGTTGTTCGCCGCCATATTATTCATATTTTTTCATTAGAACG
>CBFCWR010000348.1:0-3334 GCA_965601575.1 uncultured Desulfofustis sp.
AAATTTCTCGCATGCCTTGATTTTGAACGAAAATCTTAGTTTTGCAAAAGGCTCTCATGAAAGAGTTTTTCTAAATCAAGTTACGTAATGGACTGAAAAAAATAACCCACCGGTTGCGTCACGCACATGCTGATCTTCGAGGGGTGAATTTCAACCCAACGTCCTGCCGCTAGTTGATTGATCAGTGCAGACCAGTTGACCAAATCGGATTTTTTCGCAGGTAACGGCAGCGAGGGTAATTGAGGTCAGCGAGCGACGGTCTCCTTTCTGAAGCGCCGGGCAATGGGATCGAGCACACCGAAGACCTTTTTCACCTGCTCGGTGACCATCGTCGGTTCTTCCTTAAAAATTGATTCCAGCGACAATAGCGGATCGTGATCGGGATTGCTCAGGTAGTTCTTTATTGCCTCGAGCTTTCTCTTGATCTCCTTCTCGGCATCCTCCTTCAGGGAGGATTTGAGGCGAATGATTGCATCCTTGGCCTTTTCGTCAATTTCGTTGTGCTGATACTTTTTGAGTTTGTACTGGATGCGAGTATCGATCAGTTCGAGCAGAAGGTCTTCGTAGTGGTCTCCGAGCCAGATGGTTTCCGGCACCAGGTCTCCGAAGTGGGTGACGCCGAGAATATCTTTATTCTGACTCCAGTAGCCAATTAAAAATTCGTGTTCGAGACTCTTATAATTCTGTCTGGGCATGTACATACGCCTCAGATATTGCAGCACTTTTTCAGTCTTCTTTTTGTGTCCGCCGATGATCACCGAGCCTCCCACTTCGTCTTTGGTGATGCCTTTGGTCCAGGGCGCGCCGGTGATTCCGAAATCATTATAGATGGGAATATGCAGAATGGCCGAGAGCGTGTTGAGCGCCAGCGCATAACCGGCTGATGGTCCACCCACGTTATAAGATGCTGAGAGGAGCTGATGATGAATGGTGAGTTTTGCGAGAAACTCCCCAAGCATCTTGGCCATGCTGTATTGGGGAATCAAGGACTGAAAGTAGTTCTTAACCAGGGTCAGCGCCTCCTGGGCGGACTGCTGGGTCATCTGGACGGCCATTTCCATCTGGGCAGAGCTGTCGCCTGAGGCTGAGACGGCACCGGTGACCAGGATTTTCTCCGCCGACAAACTATAGGTCAGGCTGGTGGCAATGGGGAGAAGAACCCCGTCGAGGTCATTGGCTCCGACACCGATGATAAAGCCCTTTTGCGGTTCAATGCTGAGCTCGGTTTCGAGAAAATCATCGAGCTCGACCTTCCCCTTTCTGGTGGGGCTTTGCGACATCTCCTCGCGCGCATGGTGCAGGTGGGACTGGCAGAGCGGATAGTCTGATTCATTGCCAACGCTGGCAAAAAGAGTGATCGCCTCTTCGTAATTTTCCAGAAATTGGGCTGTCGATTCACGCAGCGCTTTCAACAGGTTATCGCTATCGCCGACTGCCTCTAATATGCCGGTGAGCGTTTTCAGGTTAAACTTCAGGAAGCGTTCCTGCTTTTCCGGGGAAAGCGACGATATCTCTCGAAATTTGCTCAACACCATCAGTTCGGTGCTGCGCAACGACAGGGCCTTGTCGGCGAAAGCAGCAAAATCTGCCGGGGTGTTGCAGATTCCTTTGGCTGCGTTGATCACCTCGGTGGAGGTAAGCCCTTGCTCCAGCGGAATACCATCGATGGTTGCATCGATAATTTCGTTGATATCGCGCTTTGCCAACTGTCCCGACACCTCCAGTACTTTCAAACGTTTTGACCTGATCAGGGCCGGATCGAGCAGGTCAAGACGGTTGGTGGTCAGCACTGTGAACACCTTGGAGAGAGGCTGCTCCCCGTCGATTATATTGAGAAACTTGTTGGTCAGCCTGTCGGAAGGGGAGCCGCCGCTGCTGCTGCGTCGAGGGGCGAGCGCATCCCCTTCATCGAAGAAGACCACGGCCGGGGCAATCATTTTGGCGATGTCGTAAACCTTCACCAGATTTTCAACCGTACCGTCGATGGGATCTGCGGGGTTATGCAAAGCACTGGGACTGGTGCTGATATCATGGATCTTCTTGTTCTCGCTGAGCCAGGTCCGAACCAGAAAGGTTTTACCGCTGCCGGGGGGACCATTGAGCACCACGCCTTTTTCTTCATTTACGTTATAGATCAGGCAGTTGTTTGCCATCTCTGAAAAAGTGTCTTTGATATCGCCCACATAGTCTTCCCAGTTGGCGGTGCGGTCTATTCTGTTGACCACTTTCTTGAAAAGATCGCCAAACGCGTTTCTGGCCACCATTTCAAAGGCGTGACGAACAAGCAGGGGATCATCGAGGAAATCCGCTTTGAACGTTCCCTTGAGGCTGATGATATAGCCTACCAGCTTGCGCACATAGGCGGGGGTGACCTGAAGCGCACGGTCTTTGAACACGCGGTAGAATTTACCCACGGCGGTGTTCAGATCTTCAGAATTGATCCACTGGATGTTGTCATATTCGGGGGGGAGTTCATCATCGACGACGCGTATATTGTTGCGCATCAGCTCAATGCGGATGATTTCTCTCATATTGGCTTTCTTGAGCCAGTAATCGGAGACGTCGATAATCAGTCCCTTTTCCACAAATCGTCGGTAAATAGCCGAGTCGAAAATTTCCGGCTGGTCGGAAGTGGCAATGAGCAGACAATCTCTCGAACCATTGATGATCTCGTCTATGATGATGTTGGAGCTGTCCACCAGGGTGCCCTGCTGCCGCTCGGGTCCTCCCCCGCTGGCCCTGCCGCTCTCCTTGCGAGCGAAGGCACTATGCGCTTCTTCGAGATGTCGGATACAGGTTGCTCTGGGGTTTCCGAAAGCGCGCCTGAGATAGTTACCCGGTTCCCCTGACAGTGCGGTCTGGAAATCGTTCGGGGTAATCCGGGCGAAATCGACCATCAGGCTCTGTTCTTCCAGATCGCTGAGGTTTTTACCGATTTGTTTTCGGAAGACCGAGCTGATCACGGGAATTTTTGCCAGTCGTTCATATCTGCGCAGCCGTTTTCGTCGCTCGATCTCCGAAGCCAGGTCCGGTTCTATCTCTTCCAGTGACTTCCAGAAGGGTGCATCGGCCATGACATTCATCCGTTTCTGGGCGAGGTCAACCTCGGGGCGGACCTCGCTGTCGAAGAATATCTGTTCAATGGCCTTGGTGGCGGTAGCGGTCTTACCGCTGCCGCTGGTTCCTATGAATAGAATGATCGGCGCCTGGGGAACTTCGGGGTCGGTGGTGTATTCCTTCCTTATATGAGCCCGATAGATTTTCTCGAACAGATCACCCAGTTCGTCCGGAAGGTGAACATCGGAAAGCTCGCGCTCGAGAAGGGCCAGCATGT
>CBFCWR010000349.1:0-3332 GCA_965601575.1 uncultured Desulfofustis sp.
AGCCCCCGTCAACGACGTCAGCAACCGGTGTACTGGCCAAATACGCCCGGCTTGTGTCCTCGGCCTCAGAAGGGGCGGTGACTCTCTAGCTTCTTTGCCGATGCATCCGCACCCGCGGCACCCCGGCCTCGCCCCTGCGTCCAGCGCCGGAGCTAAGGTGAGAATGGCTTTGTGCCCCTTGCCTCGCCCGTGATTCTTCTTATTGTCAGACATAGGAATAATCCGTCAGCTCACCGCTGTTAAAACTGGTGCTGAGCTGACTGCTGGTGTAGGCGGGGCGGCGGGCATTCATGCCCGGCGGCTCGTGACATGGGAAAGAATATGAAAAACAGGGATGTCACAAAGACGGATCAGGGCGACGGGGCGCTGCGTAAACGCTCTTCTTCGACCGAAATCGCTTCTTTTCTCAAGACCGCCGGTCAGGTGGCCAAACCCCGCAGCGGCCGCCTGATCTTTGCACTCGATGCCACCATGAGCCGGCAACCCACCTGGGACAGGGCGATGGTGCATCAGGCATCGATGTTTGATGCGGTCGGCAAGGCAGGCGATCTGGCGGTGCAGCTCGTTTACTTCCGCGGACTCGATGAATGTCGGGCCTCGAAATGGGTGATCAATGCCAGGGCGTTGCGGGACCTGATGCTGTCCATCAGCTGTCTCGCTGGCCACACGCAGATTGCCAAGGTGCTCAAGCACGCGACGGCGGAAACGGTTAAAACTCCAGTCGCGGCTCTGGTTTACATCGGTGATGCCATAGAAGAAAATATCGAACAGCTCTGCGAGAAGGCTGGTGAGCTCGGGGTTCGGGGTATTCGCTGCTTTTTCTTTCAGGACGGACTCGATATCACTGCCGAACGGGGTTTCCGCGAAATGGCGAGGCTCACCGGCGGCGCTTATCTGCGCCTGGGGCCCGACTCTGGTAAAGAGCTCGCCGAACTGCTCAGTGCCGTCGCCCTCTACGCCAGAGGAGGCTTGAAAGCGCTGTCCGAAAGCCCCAGCAACAAGGCACGATTGCTGCTTGAACAGATGAACCGATGAGGTAAGACTGACGGTTTCTGAATGACATTCTACGTTCTACTGCTGATTTGCCTTTTTTTCGGCCTGCTCTACCTGCTTCTCACTCAGCCTGCTCAGAAGAGCGCGGCGATTCTGATGAATGCCGGGCCGTTCGCGCTGATCGCCATCGGCGCCTTACTCACCTTCACCCGGCGCGGCGCGCTTGGCCTGCCGCTGATTTTTATCGGCGTTACCTGGTGGCGGCGCACGCGGGCGATGAGTCCTATTTCTCCCGCCGGCGGGAAGACCTCGACGGTCCGCTCACTCTTTCTGGAAATGGAACTCGATCACGACACGGGCGAACTCGATGGCCGCATAATCAGCGGCTCAAGAGAAGGAAGCCGGCTCTCTCTGCTGAGCGAGGATGAGCTATTGTCGCTTCATCTGGAGTTTAAATCCGACCCGGACAGTCTGGCCCTGCTCGAATCATTTCTCGAACGCAATCATCCCGGCTGGCAGGAGCGCGCCCAAGGCGAGACCTCGGGTTGGAGCGGTTCGGCCGACCCGGCTCAGATGAGCAGAGAAGAGGCCTGTGAAATTCTGGGGGTCGGCCCCGACGCCTCCCGCGATGAAATCATCGAAGCCTGGCGGCGCCTCATCAAACGGATGCATCCTGACAGCGGCGGTTCAGCCTTTCTGGCCGCTAAAATCAACGCCGCCAAAACGGTTTTGTTGGGCGAGTGAAAAAGCCTGGCGGTGAGCGATTATCCCGCTTTTCTGTTCAGAAAAAAAGGGGCCTGATATGCCTCTCGAAGAGGTTTTCGGTAACGTGTCTGCCGATGACCTGACGATGCTCGCGCAACGCTTCCAGATAGGTTGAGCCGCTCTCTGCCGCCACTTTGTAGGCAACATGGAGCAGCTGCCTGAGGTTGCTGTTATAGTCAGGGTTGCTCTGGTCATGGCGCAGGGAAGCCATCAGGCGGCTGCCCTCCCAGGCGTCAACCTGGTCCGGCGCGGGCAACTGATCCTGGTCGATGTCGATCACCGTCGCATAGGGTCCACAGAGCTCCTGGTAACGGCCATGGGCCTGGCGATAGATATGTTTCACCAGAAGCAGCGCCTCGCCGCCGGCTTCAGCCAGGCCGACCAACTCTTCAAGCCAGGTGGTTCCCGCCGTCTTTACGTGAACACCGGCCCCGTGGGTCTTCAGTGCGCGGCGGATGCCCGGGTAAATGGAAAACTTGTCGCTGCCGCTGTGGACGCTCAGCTTGAGGTTTTCGGGCAAGCCGAACGAGACGATCGCCTGGTTTACCACACAGACATCGTCATTGAACTCCTGATTGAATTTTTCCACATCCCCCACAAAGTCGACCCCCTTGTTGAACCTGCCGGTGAACTTCGGGGCGATTGTCTGGATCGGGATCCGGTGGGCCGCGATTGCCGCCAGGATAAAGAACAACTCTTCCGGACTCTGCGGTTCATCGGTTTCATCCATCGATACCTCGGTAATAAAGGGTACTCCACCCTTGCCTTTGGAGATATGGGCATGAATTTTTGCGGCCTGCTGAATCGCGAACAGATACTTTTCGGCTGTGGCCCTGAGCTGATCGAAGGAGACCGTGAGGTTCCGTTTGATCCCGTCAATTGATATGGCACCGGTGAACCGGCGACAGCTTTCGACAAATGCTGAAATATCGTCATCCTCGGCCTGCTGTCCGATGAAATCGGCGACGTCGATGGTAAAGAAGTCACTGGGGTCGACAAACTGGTCGACATTGTCTAATCCAATATGATCAGCATCTACGTGATACCCGCCCTGCCAGCCGCTCCCCTTGATCGCGGCGTCAGCCTCCTGACGGACGTCGGCCGGTGAAGTCCCGACGATGTGATGCTCGCGATGCGATTTATTCCAGACGATGGCGACATCAACCCCCTGCTCTGCTGCCATCTGAACCGCCTTGAGCTGGGCTGGTCCCTGCTGTCCGAATCGATCGCCGGTTCCGAATGAATATTTCTCCAATTGCATTGCTTTCTCCTCCAGCCTTGTACCATCGTTGATTACGCCTTGAGCAAATATAGTCAATGATAAGTATGAAATTACTTGGTGAACTATTTTTTACAATCCCCTTCCCTGATGGGTCTGACCCGACCGGCAGCCAGGTCGGGACAGGGCCATTAACGACCATAAGTCCTGGTGTATTGGCACCGATTGGTTACCTTAAGCCAATGACCACTACCCTGAAAATAAATGGCAAATTCTACTTCAAAAGCTGCACTCCAAGGAGAAAATATGGGAAATACCGCGCTAATAACCGGTGCCTCGGGAGGAATCGGAGAAG
>CBFCWR010000350.1:0-3330 GCA_965601575.1 uncultured Desulfofustis sp.
AAATCACCGGCAATTTCCATCTGTTTCTTGGCCTCGAGGCCGATGATCGACTGGTGTAAAATGACATGGTTCAACACCGAGCCAAGGCTGTAGTTGGTGTCTTCTCGGGTAGCTGCATCTTCGATGGCTTCCGAAATGGCAATCCCCAGAGAACCGGGAGTATCGGGCATCTTTTCACGAATGGCACGGCCGGTGTTGGTCTCGTCGCTCGGACTGGCGACGACATTGGCGCCATAGGCATGCATGACCGATTTGCGGTACGGCTTCTGCTCGAAGGACACCCGTACCATATAGACCTTGCATTCGATACCGAATTTGTTGGTGGCCAGCGCCAGCGCCGAGCCCCATTGGCCGGCACCGGTCTCGGTGGCAATTCTTTTAATGCCCTCACGGGCATTGTAATATGCCTGGGCTACCGCAGTATTGGGTTTGTGGGAACCGACCGGGGAGACACCTTCGTTCTTGAAATAGATCTTGGCCTTGGTATTCAGGGCTTTCTCCAGGTTTGTGGCCCTTACAAGCGGAGAGGGACGCCAGATCTTCAGAATATCGAGAACCTCCTCGGGAATATCGACAAAACGCTCCGCGGTCATTTCCTGCTCAAGCAGCCCCATGGGAAAAATGGCGGAAAGTTTTTCAGGTCCCATGGGTTCCTTGGTTTCAGGATCAAGCGGCGGCTGCAGTCCTCCCGGCAGATCGGGGACCACGTTGTACCACTGGAGGGGCATTTGATCATCACGCAAGACGATTTTTTTGTTCATTTTCTCTCCTCTTGGCTTGCAGATAGGGTAATCAGCTTTCGGGTGTTAAAACAATGGTCTTCATACCACGAAATGTCCGCTGCCGGCAAGGGCGATCACTCTTCCAGCTCTGACCATGATGTTTTCAAGATCTGAAGGGTGAGTATTTCAGCCTCGTCGAGATGCAGAAGGGCGGCCAGCGCTTCGGCAGGTTTGGTCCCGGCTTCTGCGCTTCGGCTGATCAACTCGATGGTAATCTGATTTTTGGATGTCGTGGTAATCGATTTGATCAGGGGACGGATGTCGATTAATTTTCGTTTCCCTTTTCTGATCCGTTCTATGGTGAGCGTCTCAATTGACTCAAAATCTGCAACACGGCTCTGTTCCGATTCACTGAGATCTCTTGGCAAGGTAAGCTCATAGGTGCAGAGAATGTTCTGTGCCAGTTTTCCTGTCAGGGGTCTGACAGCGGTTATCTTCAGACCGGTTGGCAGGGCATGATTGAGGATATTTATTACCTGGGCCGGATCGGTGATGGGCTCGAGCAGATCGACCGAGAAAAACTCACAGTGGCTCATGGTGCCCACCGGCAGGGCCGGTCCAAAAGAAATTTTCGGGGATGGGTTGAACCCCTTGGAGAAGTGGGGTTTCAGGTTGGCCCTGCGTAAAGTCCGGTGGATGATCTGCAGAAATTCCAGATGACCAAGGTAACAGATGGGGCCGACCCTGGAATAGCTGATCAGGTAGCGATGGTGATTCTCTACCGGGGCCTCGACAACTTGTTCAGCGCCGGCGGTGGATTGGGGGGACGGGCTTTTTCGCGATTGTGGACGATCGGCATGATGGTTTTGAAATCGCATAAACCGCACTTCTGGCAGGAGTGGTATCGGCAATCCGGTGTGTATTCCTGGGTCCGGCTCTTGTGTCGCTCGGCCGCGAGGAAATCCGGTTCGATCATGGGGTCGATATGGCTCCAGGGGAGTCTTTCGCCTTCAACCCGTTCGCGCAAATAATATTCGAGGTCCATATTGATTTGGTTGGCAGCTTCGCGCCAGATGGACAGGTCGAAATACTCGCTCCAACTATCCAGTCGTGCCCCGTTCTCCCAGGCTTTGATCAGAAGAGCGGTGAGCCGTCGGTCACCCCGGGAAAAAACGCCCTCCAAGAAGCTCATTTCAGGGTCGTGATATTTAAGCGTGATCCCCTTTCTCCTCAATTTTGATTTGAGCAGGACGACCAGTTCCCGACTCTGATCCACGGTCAATTGGGCCTCCCATTGAAAGGGGGTATGCGGCTTTGGCACGAAGGTTCCGACACTCACCGAGATCTTCTTTCTGCCTCGTCCGCTGATCTCGCCAGCCTGCGCTGTTTTCTCGACCAGATCGGCGATGGCTTCGATGTCTTCACGGGTCTCGGTGGGAAGCCCTATCATGAAATAGAGTTTGATCAGGTTCCAGCCGAGTGCATAGGCCTGTTGTGCGGTCTGCAGCAGATCTCTTTCGCTGATCCCTTTGTTGATGGTTTGCCGCAGCCGTTCACTGCCAGCCTCAGGAGCCAGCGTAAATCCGGTTTTTCTGACCCGACGAATCTGATCCATGAGCTCTCTGGTCAGGGTTCCCACCCGCATGGACGGCATGGCCACCGAAACTTTTTCCGAGGAAAATCTGTGCATGAGCTCGGGGAGTACTTCGGGAAGACAACTGTAATCACCAGTCGACAATGAGAGCAGAGAGATCTCATCGAAGCCGGAATTGTCGATACCTTGCTCGGCCAGTTCGATCACCTGCTCAACGCTGCGTTCACGCACCGGCCGATAGGTCATCCCCGCCTGGCAGAAGCGACAGCCTCTGGTACAGCCGCGGGCTATTTCAACAGTTAATCGGTCATGAACAATACGGGCGTTGGGTACCAGCGGTCGATGGAGGTGGTCGAGCCGATCGAGATCTGACAATACTCTTCTTTTAACAAAAGCAGGTCCTCCTTCCAGGGGATCGATCGACAGTATGTGCCCCTGATCATCATAGTCCGGTCGGAACCGGTGGGGCAGATAGATGCCGTCGATCTTCCCAAGTTCGTCAATAACGCCGGAGCGGTTCAGCTTTATTTCTTTTAATGATGCAACCATGCGACTTATCTCGGCCACGGCTTCTTCACCGTCACCGATGACAATGGCGTCGAACAGCTCAGCAACGGGTTCCGGATTGAAGCCGCAGGTGCCGCCGCCGATGACAATCGGGGAAGATTCGTTTCTGTCTTCGGCACGAAGCTCAATTTTGGCCAGATCGAGTATGGTGAGCACATTGGTGTAGCAGAGCTCGTGGGGGAGGGTGATGCCGATCAGATCAAATTCCTGCAGCGGGGTGACGCTCTCAAGCGTTGTCAGTTCGATCTGCCGGTGACGCATCAGCGCTTCCGCATCAGGAGCCGGACAGTAACAGCGTTCAGCGGCTACCGAGTCAAGATCGTTGAGTATGTGGTAGAGAATCTGCAGGCCCTGGTGGGACATTCCGATCTCGTAAAGATCTGGAAAAATAAGTGCCCACTTGACCATAGCGCCGGGTTCGATCTCAGGCAGATTAAATTCACCGCC
>CBFCWR010000351.1:0-3319 GCA_965601575.1 uncultured Desulfofustis sp.
AATACCCGATTTTTGCAGATCACGGCACCTTGATCGTTTTTGGAAAGCCCCTGGATCCGGTACCAAACAAGATTGGGCGTGAGATCCATAAACGCCGAGGCGCTGATCAAGGTGATGTTGTTCTTAAGATAGCAGTCGACCGTTGCCTTTTCCAAATCTGGGGCGGTCGGCGAGTGGATAAGATTCATGCCGAAGGTACGATCACACAACCGATGTTTGAGTTGACCAATGGCTTGTTGGATGCTGTCCAAGGTCAAACCGGCGGCACCAAATTCATTTATAAAGGTATCTGGATCATGACCTTCGGGCAGCAGGGCTACGCGACCGCTCATCTGCTCGGTCAAAAAAAGCGGCACCGACCGTTCCGCAGCTTTGCGGCCGGCCTCGTCTCCATCGAAAAGCAGTATCACGTCGTCGACCAGCGGTTTCAGTAAACGAAGCTGCTCCCTTGTCAGGGCGGTTCCCAGCGGTGCCACTGCCAGATCAACGCCCTTGGCCACCAGGGCAAGAAGATCAAAGTTGCCTTCAACGAGCACGGCCTTTCGCTGGCGGCGAATCGAATCCTTTTGCTGGTAGAGCCCGAAGAGCATCCTGCTCTTATTGTAGATCTGGCTTTCAGGAGAATTGAGATATTTCGGTTCGCCTTCACCCACTATTCTACCGCCAAAACCGCAGATTCTGCCCCGGGTATCGTAAATCGGAAACAGGATGCGGTCCCTGAAGCGATCGTAATTCCTGTTCTTCTCTTTACTGACCAGCAGGCCAATTTCTATTGCCAGCCTGCGCTCATCTTCGCTCAATTGAGAACCCAGAAAATTCCACCCCGCTCTCTCAACCGCAGGGGCATATCCCAGGCGGTACCCCTTTTGTGTCTCCAGGGGTATCCCTCTGCCGGCCAGATAGGCCCGGGCCCCGGCCGCATCGCGGTGATTAAGCAGATAGTCATGGTAGAAGTCCGCCGCCTTGCTGTTCAGCCCATACATCTGTTGACGCCGGCGTTCCTGCTCGATTTCAGCGGCAGAACGTTTCTTCTCGGGCAGCTCTACCTGGTAGCGCTGGGCTAAGTTCTTCAAGGCCTCGCGGAAATCCATCTGATGGTATTCCATCATAAATGAAAATACATCACCCGACGCCTTGCAGCCAAAACAATGGTAAAATTGCTGATCCGGATGAACCGTGAAAGATGGAGTTTTTTCCTGGTGAAAGGGACAGGACCCCAGGTAACGGAAGCCGCTGCGCTTGAGATCGACATGCTCACGGACGATCTCTACCAGATCCGCCCGCTCCTTAACCAGATTTTTGGCCTCTTCCCAGCCGTCGTTGCTGCGCATGGTGCGGCTCATGACGGTCCGGCGACGCGCACACGCTGCTGCATGGCCTCGACAATCTGTAAAAATGAATCCGGCTGCAGGCTGGCAGCCCCGAGGAACAATCCGGAAATCCCATCAATCGAGATATAGCGCTCATGGTTTCCGGCATCGATTCCGCCGCCATAGATGATCGGACGTGCCGGATAAACCTGGGAGATGTAACCGGCCACTTCAGCGATCTTTTCAGGCGATTGCGGCTCCCGAAAGCTTGCGCCGTCAACCGGGGTGTAGCCTACGACCAGCTTGTCGCAGTCAATGTCGCCCAGTGCGGTGAGCTGGGACATCGCATTGGTCTCATCTACGCAGATAATGGGAATAAGTGAGGCGTCGGCAGCTTCACTCACTTTGTTGACCGCATCCTGGGAAGTTTCATGAAAATAAGTCCGCCGTTCCCAATGGCCGACGATGGCATAGCGGCAGATGGGTTTTACCATGTCCGCAGCCGTCGCTCCGGTATAGCTGCCGAGGGGGAAAGGTGAAATATCCTGGGCGGCGAGTGAAAAATTTTCGATTTTGCTCTGCTCGAGATACTCACCAAGCTGGGCTAGCAATAGATGCGGAGGGGCAAGGACGACTTCTACCCCGTCGACCGGCCTATAGCCTCGCCTGAACTGATCAAACCACGCGCGGGCTTGGTCGATGGTCTTGTTGCATTTCCAGTTGCCTATTACCAAATAGGAGGTGGAGGAGGTGGAGGAGGTGGCTGGTGTTTCCGTCTTCTTCATGGGACTGGCTCCTGTGGTTGGCCGCCAGACAAGTGAGCATGATTCTCAGAGCAGAGAATTCAGACGATCGGCCAGAGAGTCTTTTGATAATGATTTGAAACAGAAGGTTTTCTTTCTGGCATGCTCACCGGATGCCAGAACAATTGTGTTGGCTTTTACCCCGAGCAGTTTCGCCAGATAGGCCTTGGCTGCCTTATTGGCCTTGCCCTCGACCGGCGGCGCCGCAATCATGAGTTTTAATCCGTATTCATGCAGCCCACAGCACCTGTTCCGCGAAGAACGGGGCTGGACGTACACATTGAGAGTTGGGTAGCCGTCCTTTGACCGGCCGATGACAGGCGACACGATTACTCGTCGCTCAAATAAGCGATACCGCCGTCCTGCAATTTAGTGCGCAAAGTCTCCTCACTCTCCCCAGCCTGCTCGTCAGACGTTTGTTCATTAACCGCTAATTCATCCAGGGCTGCGTCTTCTTCGAGTTCCGCCAGTTCGGCGAAATCGATCTTCTGAAACAGCTCATCGTATTCAGATTTACTTGGTCCGCCGCTGCCGGTGGTATACTCGCTGAGTCTGTCCAGATGGTCGTGGAGCAGGTCACGAAGTTCGGTGTGCAGTTGTCGGCGCTGTGCATTGAGCGTGTCGATATCTTCTCTGATGGCCACCAGTTCCCGGGAGGCGGTGTCTCGAAGCTCAGCTATCTCTTCTTTGGCTTCAGCAACCATTTGTTCCACCTGCAGCTTTGTTTTCTCTGACAGGTCGTCAGACTGCTGCCTGGCTTCATCAATTGTTGTCTGATGCTGTTCGGCTGCACTTAACAGTTCTGCTTTCTCGGCCTCAATGACCACTATTTTGTTGCGCAGTCCTTCGATGGCAGCCCGGGACATTCTCGATTTGCTTTCCGCTTCAGACAGTGAAGTCTGGGCTCGACCCAGTTCTCCCTTGAGATTGTCGCGTTCCTGTTGCACCCCGTCGAGCACCTGCTTCACCCGTTTGATTTCCTCATCCCGGTTCACCTGCTGCTGCCTGGTTTCGCCAAGCTGAGCGGTGAGTGTGTCAATTTTCTGCTTGTCCGCATCCGCTTCAGACAGCAAAGCCTGGGCCCGACCAAGTTCTCCCTTGAGCGTGTCGCGTTCCTTTTGTACCGCATCGAGCAACTGCTTCACCCGTTTAAATTCCCCATCCCGGCTCGCCTGCTGCTGCCTGAATTCGCCAAGCTGTGCGGTG
>CBFCWR010000352.1:0-3310 GCA_965601575.1 uncultured Desulfofustis sp.
CCGATTTGTGAACCTCAATTGATCTTATTTAAGTATAATCATTTATAAAAAGTGTAGGAGTGGAACGCCACTTCATGAAGTAATACCGATCTTCTGAATGACAACAGTTACCAGAACTCGCCTTACCCCCATATTGGCTTTATTTGCATAAATCCTATATGCTACAATGATGACAGGTGTGTGAGAGTGTTATATTTCGACGGGGATTTTAATGGATGTAAATGTAAAACCAACTTACGAAGATCTCGAAAAACGAATCGAGCAACTCGAAAAGGAGGCGGCAGCAGCGAGGGTTGCCCGGCAGCATTCAGCCAGGACGTCCTCCATCCTGCACGCGACTCTTGAATCGACTGCCGATGGAATCATCGTTGTCGATCTCAGAGGCAGGGTGTTGAGTTTCAATCGTCGATTTCAGGAAATCTGCGATATATCCGATGAGTTGATGAAATCTATCGACGACAATCAGATTCTCGCCCATTTCATGGAACTGGTACAGGGGCCCGACAGCTTTATCGAAAAAGTGCAAAAGATCTACGACAGCCCTGATGAGGAGGTTAACGATTACGTCGAGTTCAATGACGGGAGGGTCTTCGAGCGAGTGTCCCTTCCCCAGCGTCTTGGCGGCCGTACCGTCGGTCGGGTCTGGAATTTCAGGGACATCACCGAATTCAAACGCTCAGAGAGCGAATTACAGGAAACGCTCAAGATATTGAGAAGAGCGCTGGGCGGCACCATTCAGGCTATCGCCCTCACCGTAGAGAAAAAAGACCCCTACACCGCCGGCCATCAGCAGCGCGTTTCAGACCTGGCTCGCGCCATCGCCACCGAACTGAGGCTGCCCAAACAGACCATCGATGGAGTACGGCTGGCCGGCTCCATCCACGATATCGGCAAGAACTGCGTACCGGCAGATATTCTGAGCAAACCCGGAAAGTTGACGGACCATGAATTTGGTATCATCAAAACCCACCCAGAGGTCGGCTTTGAAATCCTGAGGGGAATCCGCTTCCCCTGGCCCATCGCCAAGGCCATACTCCAGCACCATGAACGGATTGACGGGAGCGGTTATCCCTCCGGTTTGAAGGGCGACAACATTATCATCGAAGCACGGGTCATAGCCGTCGCCGATGTGGTCGAAGCAATCAGTTCGCACCGGCCCTACCGCCCCGCCTTGGGCACCAGCGTGGCGCTGCATGAAATTACCAAAGGCCGGGGAGTTATTTACGATGCCGATGCCGTCGATGCCTGCATACGATTGCTGAACGAAAAGAAGTTCAGGTTCAGGTTCTCCAATTGGAACTACGGGCCGGGATAACCTTTTCATCCTTTACCACCCTCGAGTGGACAGTTACCTCGAGGGGACAGATTTAAATTTGCTCCCAATGCTGGCAATCTAACAATCTTACCAAGATAGTTCCGGAGTCATGTCCTCAAGCCCTGAACATGGGGGCAGAATCATGATTGTCGTTCAATGGCGAGGCCTGCAGGAAAATTGACCCGTAAGCGTAAAGGGTTACACGCGGATGACTAAATTTTTCCACGCAACGAAGAAATTGCCCCAAAAGACAATTTTACAACCTTTTGGCGGTGCGAATGACCGACTTGGCAACCGCCATCGGCGAGTGCCTCTGCACAAAATCATGGGACCGGTCTTTAAACGGCAGGTAGGAGAGTCGTGCGGCTTTTACCGAAATTGACATTTCGGATAGCATGGGAAGCACGTCTCTTCTGTTCATGGCGGTTTCTGCCAAAACGCTTTTCACCGCCTGCAGGGCTTCCTTGAGCGGCAGCGTGGGGCGCATAATCTTCTTTTCCAGGCGTACCTCTCCCGGTGGATAATTAAGCTGGGACAGGGTCGCCCCCTTGGCCATGGTAATAAACACTTTGGGGCGTATTTTCAGGGCAGGGATCCAGAATTCCAGCTGCCGTCTGCGGTGCTTTTCTCTCACGACTACTGGTTGATTAGTAATTCGCAGCAGGTCGGCAAGGGTGTTCATCTCGATCCCTGTGGTCGAGACCGCAATGCGCCAGAAAGGCAGATAGCTGTCTCCGCCCTTCCCTTCCACCAGTTCATACAACACTTTGGTAAACCTGCCCTTATCCTCCGACCAGCACGTTTCACAATTTGAACAGGAGACGACCAGGCTGTTCGGCTCTCCCTGCATCGCAGCGCCGCAGTGGGGACAGATCATCGCCAGATAAGCCGGCAGCCAGTTCCTTTTCAATTCCATCAGGCTCTCAAAATCTGGATGCCAATCTGCCACCTGACCCAAGCCCCGATTCAAAACTCCCCCATGCCATCGGTCATTCTCCACATAAAGCGGCAGGTAAAGACAACTCACCGATTCACCGATAAAGGCCCGGTGGTGCAATTGATCCTCAACCGAGTCGACCACGGAGCGGGCAAGTTTTTCAGCCCGCTGAAGCACTTCCGCAGCCGTCTCTTTACGTCTCACGAATTTGCCGACCATGTTTTCGTGGACCATGGTTATTTTCATGGCCTGGGGCCGCAGTCCAAGCGACGGGGGCAGCATACGGACGTGGAGTCCCTGGTGGGTGGTGTCAAGCACCTTGCATTCCACCTTTCTGCCGGTACAGGTGTAGATGTTGCCCTTGAAACGCAGATAGGGGAAATAGACAACGGAGCGACGATCGATATGGTCGGGAATCGAATCCGGCAGAACATAGCGATGCATGCGTCCGCCCACCATGTAATTCTGAACCTCGCAATAGGGGCAGACGGTAAGCCGATCGGCTTCATCCATCTCCACAGCCCCGCCGCAGGACGGACAGGAATGGCTTATAATCAGATCCATCTATATTGCCTGATCTTTTGATCCTGACCTTATACGCAAGAGCTGAGACGGTATGCGAGCCGAAGAGACATACGGCAGACTATAGCAGGCTGTGAAGGCTTTCTGGTCGACACATGAGAGCGCACCTTTTGCACTCCTGGACTGAAACTATAATTTCTGACCGCACTGATTGCAGAAAGTGGCGCCGGCCATATTTTCGCTGCCGCATTCCCCGCAGACCACCTCTTGCGCCTGCTGCTCCGTCGCAGTTCCGCAGCGGGAACAGAACTTCGCCTCGGGAGTCAGGTTTTTACCGCATTCACCACATTTACTCAGAACCACCAGCTGGTGACCGCACAGCGGGCAGAATCGCGAATCCGGGGCGATGTTGCTGCTGCAGTCGGGACAGGTGATCGATGCCCCGGTCTGTCCGCGTGCGCCTGGACTTCCGCCACTCGCAGCTTGAACCGCGGCAGGATTGAACATGGCCGGCATCATCATGCCCATGCCCAACC
>CBFCWR010000353.1:0-3278 GCA_965601575.1 uncultured Desulfofustis sp.
GGGATCACAAACTTGCAGGCCGAAGGGCATCGAACCCCGGAGAGGGGTTTAAAAAACCTGCGATAAGGACTAACATTAAGGTGTCAAACGAAAAGCTAGACCTTCCTACAAGAGCACCCGACCTACCATTCCGGATGCCTTTGTGGACTGAAAGACGGACCTCTGGTCCGTTTTTTTTTGGTTACCTGATTATTCCTCCCTGGCGCAGCACGTCGAACCTGACGCTGGCGGCCATGTATGAGACTTCGCACATTTCCATCAGCTCTGTCGGGCCGGTGCATTTTTTCACTGCTGCCACAGGCATCAGCAACTCCGCAGCGAAGTTGTCTGCCTGCCATTCTGAGTCTTCGTATTTCTTGTGTGTGGGATTTGGTGCGGATGGGTCGTATCTGGCGAGGTAATTGCCAGAGTGAAGGAGGAGATGCCCAAGCTCGTGCGCGAAGGTGAAACGGTCTCGACCGTCGCCTTGCATGGCGCCTTCATACACATCCTCCCTCAAGAACATTATTTTTTGATCTGGTTCTGTGAGGCCTTCGTGCGGCCCCATTATCTCGGCCTCAAGAACGTCAAATTTGTACTCCGGAAAATTGCCGCTGAGTAGCAGATCAAAAGCGTCACTAGGGAAACCGTGCGACTTTACGCCCAACACGGATCTGACGCTCGTGGCGCTTTTTCGTAGTTTCAGCCTACTTGTTGGTGCTACTCGAACTTGCAGGTCACTCATTTTTCCCCGGATCCCTCATTGTTGATTGATTCCAGCGCTTCTTTTAGGTCTGAAAACTCCCCGCTGGAGAATTTTCTGGCGAACATCGCCGCGACGTACCGCGCTTCATTTCCCTTGCCTTTAAGAGGTATCCGTAATTCCGGCCCAGTCTCAGCCGCCGCCTTTTTAAGCTGGACTGCGTTAATCATGTCGAGTTTGAGATGCTTTATGAGTCCCTCAACCAGATCCTCTGATGCTCTTTTTCTTCCTGTTTCAACTCCTGATAGGTATGACGGGCTTACGCCCAATGTCTTTGCCATCTCATATAGCGTCTCACCTAGCTCCACGCGGTACTTTCGAACCTCGATTCCAAAATTGGTGAGTTTTTCTGATTTCATGTCGGCCCTCGGTCATTTTGTATTTCTCAATGTCTGTTTTGTCTCTTATCTTATTGTTCGACCACAGTTTTCTTCGAAAGTTCAATAAATCTTTACACTAAGTGTAAAGATTCTGAACCTTTCGCGGTGAATTGTCAACGGGTTACTAGCTGCGGAGGGTCGCGTCGCTCTTATCCCAACTTTTGTGTAATAGTTAAGGAGCTCTCAATCGACTACGCACTCCCAATGAACAACCCTGGCTGAAAACGGATCAATCTCGATCGTGTAGGCCACTCCAGGGAGATTGATAGAAATACAGATCAGCCGCTTGCCGACGTATGGTGCGAGTACTTTCCCTCTGATTTCGCAGCGCTCGATAGCATCATCATGCGGACAATAGGCCGGGTCTGACAGCGTTGATATCGCTTCTTCCTCCAAGAAGCGATCGTGGATCCTTGCGAATTTCGCTGTAACGACCGCCGGCTGCAGCACCCCGGACGCGGCCAAAATGGACCGCAACTGCTCAGCGTCGGGCCCGACATCCTCGATATCAGTATCCGTCATGTCTGGCCGAGATTGCTCCTGAAACACGTACTGGTTCCTCCTCCTTCCGAGCAGCCACGCAATCTGATTACTCGATTTTACTAAAAATGGGCGAAAAAGCCCAAAAACAGAACTATGCACATCCCTCTGATATAGTAATACCATATGTGGTGATATCAGAACAATAACAGTGCGTAAATCCGATGTGTCGATTGTTTGGCGCTTCAGATCTTATTCCCGGAGTTGAACGGGTTTCGTAAACCCTGTCGAGGGACTAACGGATAAACAGTGGTTGATTCGGCACCTCAATGGATGATCAACGGCGAACCTGACAGATCGCACTGTACGGGTAATCAAGGCTGATTCGACGCGGAGTACCGTCATGGCTAAGGGAAAAAAGAGCAACAAGAAACTTGAGCTGGCAAATCAGGCGCCCAATCCAAGACTGGTATGCCTGGAAATTGACCAAATCAGCCTTTACGACCGCAATCCTCGAACAACACGGAATCCCGAATACGAGCGGATTAAACGGTCCATCGTGGACCACGGGCTCGAGCAGCCCCTAATCGTGACTCGTCGGCCCGGTGACAAGGCTTACATGGTCAAAGCTGGTGGCAACACGCGGCTTCAAATCCTCAAAGATCTCTATGCAGAATCGAAAGATCCCTGTTACGCCATGGTGACTTGCATCGAGGTTGGTTGGGAAGATGAGTCTGACGTGCTGGTTGGTCACCTTCGTGAAAACAGTCTGCGCGGCAACCTCACGTTCATTGACAAGGCAGCCGCTGTCTGTGCGTACGCGGACATGATGGCCGAAGCACAAAACGGGGCAATGCCCAAGATTCGCGATCTGCAGTCGGCATTGCTGAAACAGGGCTATCCCATCAGTACGACACTGCTTTCCTATATGCGATATGCGGCGGAATTCCTGATGCCGGCAATCCCGGTCGCCCTGAGCGACGGACTTGGTTGGCACGCTATAAGGAGGATTCGCCAGCTGCACCGCACCGGAAGTCAGCTCTGGTCTCGATATAGCATCGGATCGGATAGTGAGTTTGATGACACATTTTCAGAGCTCTGCCGACGCCATGATGGACCGGATTGGCAAATTGAGCCGCTTCGACATGCGCTCGCAACCGAAATCGCGGAAGCAGCGGATATCAGTCTGCAGACTATTCGCATGGCGATCGATGCACCGGATATTGACAGTACTGAAGTCACCGAATCGTATAAAGCGGACCCGGCCGCAGGGCAAGACGGAGACGGCGCGCCTGACATGAACGACCTGACAGAGCCAGCGCGGGACAGTACTAGCACAGGAACGACAGTGGCGGCACCCGAATCGCTTACCGTCGAGATCGATCTCGATGATGAACCAAACGACAGCAAGGGCACGTCATCGAAACACCAAGACCGGAAGCAGCACGATCCTTTTTTGGATCTCCGGCGGCGAGCTTTCGGGCTCGCCGATTCACTGGCGCGCCGCTTCGGCATGGCCGACCTGGTGGCGCCACTCCCCGATTGTGGCCACGGATTTCTGACCATCGATGTGCCGGACCGTTCGCTGCTTGATGCCGCTGACGCCCGTTCGCGGGCCGCAATGGGCACGCTGTGGTGGCAGCTCCTGGCATTCTCGGAAACAGCCAGTGCCCCGG
>CBFCWR010000354.1:0-3271 GCA_965601575.1 uncultured Desulfofustis sp.
GAGCACCGGACTCCAAATCCGGGGGCTGGGGGTTCGAATCCCTCCTGGCCTGCCATAGACAGGAAAACAGAACTTCACGGTAAACCGATGGCAGGGAAATCAAATCAGAGCAGCAAACAGGTCGCCGCAAGTAAAACCGAGCCTTCTCCGTTTTCACCTTCGCAGATTAAGAAATTCGTTGGCGAGGTTCAGGCCGAGTTTTCCAAAATAACCTGGCCGGATAAAAAGGTTACCCTCGGACTCACTGGTATGGTGGTACTGCTGACCTTTATCATCTCAGCTTATCTGGGTACAGTCGATGTAATACTGGGCAAACTGATAGGAATGATTCTCCGCTAAGGGAAACTGTTGCAGAAAATAAACCTCTTTCCTGACCCATGAACAAACGGTAACAAAATGGCTAGACAATGGTACATATTGCAGGTCCATTCCGGTTATGAGGAAAGGGTGAAGGCAACACTCCAGGAGCGAATCGCCAAAGAAGGGCTTGAGGAATACTTCGGAGAAATTCTGATTCCGACCGAACAGGTCGTTGAAATGATAAAAGGCTCCCGCAAGACTTCCTCGAGGCGATTTTTCCCCGGCTACATGCTGGTCAGTATGGAACTTAACGACACCACCTGGCATATCGTTCACCAGAACATGCCCCGGGTGGTCGGCTTTGTAGGAGATGACCGTAATCCGGTACCGCTGTCCGATGAGGATGCCGGAAAGATAATCGGCAGAATTCAAGACGGCTCAGAGCGGCCCAGACCCAAAGTTGTCTTTGATATTGGCGAGGTTGTCAGGGTCATCGATGGCCCGTTCGCCAACTTTCAAGGCGTGGTCGACGAGGTTTTTCCTGATAAGGGCAGGGTGCGGGTAATGGTGTCGATCTTCGGCAGGGAAACCCCCGTCGAGTTGGAATTCGTCCAGGTTTCCAATACCTGATATCATAAAATCTAGTAGTTAATTGTAGTTACGTCACTATTGTTGGAGTAGAAAAATGGCCAAGAAAGTAATGGCATACATAAAGCTTCAGATTCCGGCCGGTAAGGCCAATCCGTCTCCGCCCGTCGGTCCGGCTCTTGGTCAGCACGGTGTCAACATCATGGAGTTCTGCAAAGCGTTCAATGCCAAAACCCAGTCAATGGGCGATACCATCATTCCTGTGGTGATCACGGTCTACCAGGATCGCTCATTCAGCTACATCACCAAGACACCGCCGGCATCTGTTCTGCTGCTCAAAGCGGCCAATGTGCAGAAGGGTTCGGGAAATCCGAAAACCGAGCGTGTGGCTGAGATCAGCCGGGACAAGATCAGAGAAATCGCTGAAATAAAGATGCCTGATCTGAATGCCTACGATGTCGAGAGTGCAATGAAGATCATCGAAGGTTCGGCCAGAAGCGCCGGCCTCACGGTTGTAGATTAGAAAGAAAATTGGGGGTTGTCCCCTTACGACTAATTTCACTACGTACCTCTGCCCCCTTATCCTGGGGTGACAAGTGCAGTAGGAGGCGATCATGCCGAAACGCGGAAAAAATTACAGAAACAAAGTAGAAGGGATCGACCGGACTATTGTCAAAAACATAGACGAGGCCTTTGAGCACGTGGTCGCTTCTTCCTATGCATCCTTTGACGAAACTGTCGATATCGCCGTCAAACTCGGCGTCGATCCACGCCATGCCGATCAGATGGTCCGCTCTTCCGTCGTGCTGCCGCACGGTACCGGAAAAGTGACCCGCGTCCTTGTCTTTGCCAAAGGGCCCAAGGAGGCCGAAGCCAAAGAAGCCGGGGCCGACTATGTGGGATCAGACGACCTGGTGGAAAAAATTCAAGGCGGCTGGCTGGAATTCGATAAAACCGTTGCCACTCCAGATATGATGGGCACGGTCGGCAAAATCGGTCGTATTCTCGGACCCCGCAACCTGATGCCCAACGCCAAGCTTGGTACGGTCACTTTTGACATCGCCGATGTGGTTAAAGAGATCAAGGGCGGCAAGGTGGATTTCAGGGTTGACAAGGCTGGTATCGTCCATGCCGGAATCGGCAAGGTATCATTCGGTGCTCAGAAGCTCTGCGAGAACGCCCTTTCATTCATCGAGCGGCTTGTACAACTTAAGCCGTCTACCAGCAAGGGTGTGTATTTACGCACCATTTCAGTTTCATCAACCATGGGCCCGGGATACAAGGTGGATACCTTGGATGTCAGGACCAGGATTAAATAAAGCAGTTTGTTTTCAGGCTAGAGGAATAATTAAAAGCCGCTCGCAGCGGCGATTAATTTGTCGAAGACAGCAGGCACGAGAGTTTAATCGGGCATTCCGACCTGCCGAGACTGAAGTGAATAACCTTCACGCGGTAACTGCTGTTTCGAACAACGTACTTAAACAAGTTTAGGAGGGTAATTTGAACCGAGACGAAAAAGCAGCAATAGTCGCCGAATTGAACGAATCGTTCAATCGGGCCAAGTTTTCTGTCGTTGCGGACTATTGCGGTTTGACGGTTTCAGATCTCGAGAAGATTCGTCGCGATCTTCGGGAGACGAGCTCTGAAATCCGTATCGCCAAGAACACTCTTCTGAGACTGGCAGTTACCGATACGTCCTGTGAATCTCTCACCGATGATTTCACCGGGACGACAGCCATTGTCGTGTCCTATGATGATCCGGTTGGTCCGGCCAAGGTACTGGCAAAGTGTGCTGAAGATTTTGAAAAATTTCAGCTTCGGTCTGCTGTTCTCGAGGGAGAGAAAATCACTGTCGACGATCTGGTCGCTTTGTCCAAACTTCCATCCAAGGAAGTGTTGCTCGGCCAATTACTGTCAGTGATGAATGGTGTTCCGACCGCTTTTGTCAGGGTACTTTCGGCGGTACCGCAGAAACTGCTCTATGGTCTGCAGGCAGTTAGGGATCAGAAGGAACAGGCCTGAGTCGGGTCTGAATCATTTTCATTCTAAGATTACCAAGATAAGGAAAAGAGGAAACTACAATGGCTGTTACAAAAGAAGACGTGATTGAGTTCATTTCCACCATGAGTGTTCTCGAGCTCTCCGAGCTCATCAAGGAACTGGAAGAAAAATTCGGCGTTTCCGCCGCTGCTCCGGTTGCTGTTGCCGCCGTCGGCCCTGCAGGTGATGCAGGCGGTGCCGCCGCAGAGGAGAAGACTGAGTTTGACGTTATCCTGGCCGGTGCCGGAGATCAGAAGATCAAGGTTATCAAAGAGGTGCGCGCCATTACCAGCCTCGGTCTGAAAGAGGCCAAGGAACTGGTGGAGGGAGCGCCCCAGCCGGT
>CBFCWR010000355.1:0-3265 GCA_965601575.1 uncultured Desulfofustis sp.
ATGCTCAACCAGTGAGGCGATTTCCGGCTCCTCTTCAATCACCTTATGCAGCTCGACAACCGCCTGCAGCGAATGCCGGTCCACGGTGTAGATGTGATAGACATCGTGCTGGGCCAGCGCATCGATGCGGGCAAACTCGGGAATATACATACCCAACAGACCGGTTTCCAGCATTCCTTCGAGCACCGGCAGCACCTCCGCCGATGAGCCGAGAATGGCATGAAACGGCTTGGCCATCCGGGGCGAAACCCTGAGCTTGTCGGTGATCAGCCCGAGGTTGTCGGTAATGTACATCTTGGAGCGATGGTGCACCGGTACCCCGGTTTTGGCAGAGGCAAGAAAGGTACGCATGAGCAGGTACGGTTTGGCAGCCAGGGTCTCCTGGCCGGCTCGGAGGTGCACCCGGTTATCACGGATCTCGATGCCTTTCTCCAGGTCACGGTCGCCCGCCAATGCGTCCTGGGCAGTGATGCCGAGCACTTCGTTGACGTGATCGAAAAACAGGTCATGGACCACGGTAATGGTACGCAAATGACCATAGACGTCGCGCATGAAACGTTCGACGCTCAGCCTGGGCCCCGACTTCTGATAATCAAAGGCCTCGGCCATCTCCTCCTGCTGTTCGAAATAAAGCTGATCGTTCTTTCTGCCGCTTATGTAGTGCAGACGATTTCTTATGCGCACCAGCATGTTATGGGCTTCATTGAAACGCTCGCCCTCGCTGGGCAGCAGGAAACCGGCGTCGATTATGTCGTCAAAGCTGGAAATGCCGAAAACCACTTTGGCGGCCCAAATCATTGACTGGATATCACGAAAGCCCCCCTTGCTCTCCTTGACGTTGGGTTCGAGCATGTAGCCGTGGCTGCCGAAGCGCTCCCTCCGTTCTCTGCTCAGCTCATTAAGCTCGCTTATGAACTCACGGCGCCTGCCATCGACAAACTTGTGCCGAAAGTCGGCCATGAGCTGCCCGAACAACTCATTGGATCCGGCAATGCAGCGGCCGTCGAGCAGGGCAACCTGAAAGATGAAGTCATCAGCCGCCTGCTTGAGCGATTCATCAACGGTCCTGACCCCGTGACCGACCTCGAATCCAGTATCCCACAGTGGATAGAGTATGGCATCGGCGATAGTGCTGACGTTTTTTCTGATCTCGGGCCTGAAAAGGATCATCAGGTCGATATCCGAGAACGGGAAAAGTTCCTCGCGCCCGTAACCGCCCAGGGCGACCAGCGCCACCTGGTGACCCTTATCGCTCTGGTCGATGGCGGCGAAGCAATCCCTGATAAACTCGTCGGCCAGACCGCTGAGGCTGCGCAACAATGATTTGCCGCTCAGGCCCTGGGACCAGAGATCGTCCAGGGCCTGACGCTGGGTTTTCAGCTTGGTGGCCATAAAGATCAGACGGCGTCGCGGTTTTCTTCTCCGGTCCTGACCCGAACGATGCGCTCGATCGGCAGCACGAAGATCTTGCCGTCGCCGATCTTGCCGGTGTTGGCTGTTTCTCTGATCTTGTCGACGACCTGGTCGACCACATCGGCTGGAACCACGATCTCGATCTTGATCTTGGGAAGAAAATCGACCACGTACTCAGCCCCGCGGTAAATCTCGGTGTGCCCCTTCTGCCTGCCATAGCCCTTCACTTCGGTGACGGTCATACCCTTGATGCCGATCTCGGTAAGTCCGTCCTTGACGTCATCGAGCTTGTGCGGCTTGATAATTGCTTCGATTTTCTTCATATCCCACCTTTTTGATCTGGTTCGTTATTGGAAATGATTCGCAAGCTTCCTTCGTTTAAGTCAGCCGGTTCCATCCAGGGACGGCCCATTTAATGGCATTGGGGACAAAATCAAATCCTGTCCCCGTGATGATATCCCGCCTTTTTGACCTGGTTCGTCGCTTGAAATATAAGTAGTTTTTTGATTTAGCCAGTATCCAATCGAAAACTTCCCCGGTGGACACTATCTTCTCCGAAGCCTTAGGGGAAAGCGTTGAATTCTTTCCCCGTGGTTCGAGCTCACAAAAAATTGAGACTTTTTAGTTATAGGCTGTTTCCGAATGTTCCGTGGAATCCATCCCTGCAACTTCCGACTCTTCGCTGAGCCTCAATCCGATGGTCGCGTCAATAGCTTTGAATATAAGCCAGCTCACCCCGAATGCATAGACGGCGACAACCACCGCGCCGATAATCTGGGCAACGAGCTGCCCCGGGTTACCGTAGAATAGCCCGTCCACCCCGCCGGGATTCACGGCGGTGGAGGCAAACAGCCCGAGGCAGATGGTGCCCAGCAGGCCGCCCACACCATGGATGCCAACCACATCGAGGGAGTCGTCGAGGTTGAATCGCATCTTCATGCTGACGAATGTATAGCAGAATGTACCGCCCAGCAAACCCACCAGTATGGCGGTATTGGGACCGACAAAACCGGCCGTCGGGGTAATGGTTGCCAGGCCGGCGATGGCGCCTGACGCGGCGCCGAGAGTTGTGGGATTGCCCTGCATTTTCCACTCAAGGACGACCCACATGACCATGCCGGCCATGCCGGCCAGGTGTGTGGCGACGAAGGCGGTGGCTGCAACCTCGTCGGCAGCCAGGGCGGAGCCGCCGTTGAACCCGAACCAGCCGAACCAGAGCAGGGCGGTGCCCAGCACGGTCATTGGCAGGTTGTGGGGCATGAAGTTTGTTCTGCCAAACCCTTTTCTCGGGCCGATTACCAGGACCCCGGCCAGTGCCGCCATGCCGCACGTGGCATGCACCACCAATCCGCCAGCAAAATCCATCACCCCAAGACCGCCGAGCCAGCCGCTGCTGGACCAGATCCAGTGGCAGACGGGATTGTACACCAGGACGGCCCAGAGCACCGAAAAAATCACAAATGGCACAAATCTTACCCGCTCGGCGAAGGCGCCGGTGATCAGCGCCGGGGTAATGATGGCGAACATGCACTGGTAAATCATGAAGACCGTCTGGGGAATGGTCGTGGCGTAATCGGGACTGGGCTCCGAAGTGACGCCATTGAGCCCGAACCAGGAAAGATCACCGACAAAGCCGCCGATTGTAGGCCCGAACGACATTGAATAGCCAAGATACACCCATTCGATGGAAATCAGCGAGATCATGAACAGGCTTTGCATGATCGTACCAAGCACGTTCTTGCCCCTGACCATCCCCCCATAAAACAGCGCCAGGCCAGGCGTCATGAGCAATACCAGTCCCGCAGAGATAATGATGAATACCGTGTCCGCCTTGTTCATTCCTGCCTCCATC
>CBFCWR010000356.1:0-3262 GCA_965601575.1 uncultured Desulfofustis sp.
AATGCAGCCCCAGACAATTATCAATGCACCTTTCGGGCTGCTATCACTACTGCTCTTCAGGGACGCAGTCCAGTAAGAATTTATGCCCTGCCTTTCAACAACTCATCTTGCTTCAGCACCCATAGTTTCAAGTGGATTTTATCTTTTAACTCATATGAAAGGGGGAAGTCGGTGTGGGGTGGTTTAAGCTGCATCGCGGAGGCCCGCCGTATCAGTGAAAACGATTGTCGATCGTCCATAGGCCGAAGGCCGTCATCCGATCGACTTTTCACTGATACGGTGATAAGGCCGCAGAGAAGCAGCTTAAACCGCCCCACACCGGCCCTATTCTGTCGTAATCCAATCAGGTAGAAGACGCGGTTCAGTTGCGCCCTCCCATTGGTAAATCTTATTTGTTCCAGGATGTTATGCCACACTGTCGTAATTGATCGCTGCGCCAAGATCTAGTAAAGTTACCCTCGCTAAATTTAATTTTGAGGAACAGCAATGAATTATCCAGTGTGGTATTTGCCCGAAATAGGTGGCGGACTGTTGATCGCTTTAATCGCGGTGCTGCATGTATTCGTTTCCCATTTCGCGGTGGGTGGTGGTCTTTACCTGATTTATTCTGAAAAGAAAGGGCTGCGAGAGGGCTCTGAGCCAATACTCGAGTTCACTAAACGCCATGCCAGGTTCTTTCTACTGTTGACCATGGTCTTCGGCTCCATCACCGGGGTTGGGATCTGGTTCATCATCGCCCTGGTAAATCCGGCGGCGACCTCGCTGCTTATACATATCTTCGTCTTTGGCTGGGCCGCCGAATGGGTCTTTTTCGTGGTCGAGATCGCGGCCGCCTTCGTCTATTTCTATATGTTCGGCAGAATGGACAGCGCCACCCACCTGAAAGTCGGCTGGGTATATTTCATCAGTGCCTGGATGTCCCTGTTTCTGATCAACGGCATCATCGGCTTTATGCTTACTCCCGGCGGCTGGCTCGAAAACCAGAGTTTCTGGAGCGGTTTCTTCAATCCCAGTTTCTGGCCGTCGCTGGTCTTCAGAACCAGTATCGCGGTCATGCTCGCCGGGGTGTATGGCTATCTCAGTGCTTCGTTTACGCGTGACGGCGAGGTTCGCGTCGCAATGACCAGATTTTCCGCCAAATGGTCGCTGGCGGCGTTGCTCGCGGCCATCCCTTCGGCCCTCTGGTACGTGTCGGTGCTGCCGGTCCCGGCTCGGGAACTGGTGCTCGGCAAATCACCAACCATTGTTGCTGCCGGGCAATGGGGGATGGGTGCTGTTGCGGTGGTCGTGATTTTGAGCCTGCTCTTCGGATTTTTCCGTCCTGGGTTGAATACCAGAACAACGGCGCTGACCGCCATGCTTGGAGCCCTGGTCCTGATGGGCTCATTCGAGTGGATCCGGGAGGCGGCCCGAAGGCCCTATGCCATCAATGAGGTTGTCTATTCGAACATGATCTTCAAAGACGACCTGCCCACCCTGAATGAACAGGGCTATCTGCAGACAGCGCTCTGGGTTCAGGAGCGCGACATCAGTCCAGAAAATGAGCTGGATGCGGGACGGGAACTTTTCATCCAGCAATGTTTTGCCTGCCATACCCTGAATGGCTTCAATAATGATCTGATGGCTCAAACTGCAAACCTGAGCCATAAAGCCCTGGTCTCCTATATCGACAAGATCCATGAAGTGCGTTACTTCATGCCGCCTTTTGCCGGCACCCAGGAAGAAGCAGCACTGCTGGCCTCCTATATCACCACCGGGCTCCACGGCAAAGAGCTGGTGGCTGCCGCCGATAAGCCTGGTGCCGACCCAGGCCGGGAGTTGTTCGAGATTCACTGTGCTGCCTGTCACGAACCAGATGATCTTGGGCCGTCAACCGAGGATCTGGATCAGGCGGAGATTGTCGAGCTGCTGGCCAGACTGGATGAACTTTCCGATGAGATGGTGCCTTTCGAGGGTACTGAAGAGGAGGCTGCCGATCTGGCAACCTATCTCTATTTCTTGAACGAGCGTGATGAAGCTCCTCCACCCCCCGCTGCTGAGAGCGGTTCATCGATTTTTGAGTCCGAGTGTGCCGCCTGCCACTCGGCAGAAGATATGGCTGCCATGCTTGATGGATGGGAACCTGCAGAGATTCGCGAATCCCTGGACAAGCTCGATGAGCTGAGTGATGAAATGGTTCCATATGAAGGCTCGCCCGAAGAGAAGGATGCCTTAAGCAATTTCCTGCATAGCCTGGGGAGGGAGAACTGATGCAACCCATTATACCAACTGCAGATACGATCCCTGCGGCCTGGGGCTGGTTTCAATTCTTGCTCCTGCTCACCTTTCCTCTGCATCTGCTGGCCATGAACGCGATGGTGGGCGGTCTGACCATAGGCATCGTTCAACATTTCCGAGGTGGTGAGATCCGCACCAGCCTGGCTCACCGGATTGCGGTTGCGTTGCCGCTGATTATTGCCTTTACGGTGAATTTAGGTGTCGCCCCTCTGCTCTTCCTGCAGGTGCTCTACGGCCAGTTCGTCTATACCAGTTCGATCCTCATGGGATTGTTCTGGATCTCGGTGATACCACTGCTTATCATCGCCTATTACGGCGCCTACCTGTACGATTTCAAGTTCAAGCGACTTGGCTCGGTCGGTAAATTCGTGGCTCTGGGGGTACTCCTGCTGTTCTGCTTCATCGGCTATTTTTTTTCCAACAACATGCTGCTGATGACCCTGCCGGAGAGATTCGCCGAATATTTCCAGCATCGGAGCGGTACCATGCTGGTCTCCGCTGAGCAGGAATTTCTGCCCCGCTATTTCCATATGATGACCGGCGCCTTGGCCGTGGGGGGACTTTTCGTGGCTCTGCTCGGCCAGTTCAGGAGGCGGCAGAACCCCGACCTTGCCGAGCATGCGGCTGATATCGGTCTGAAAACATTCTTTTATGTAACACTGATCAACGCGGGTCTGGGTATCTGGTACCTGATCTCCCTGCCGAGGCAGCAGATGCTGCTGTTCATGGGCAGGGATCTTGGCGCCACAATAGTTTTCGTGAGTGCCCTTGCACTGGTCATCGGTGTGCTGGCGGCCTCGTATAGAAGAAAGTTGGCCCTGACCCTGGCCGGAACCGTACTTCTCGTCTACCTGATGAGTTTCATGAGGTCCTGGCTGCGGACCGATTTGCTGGCCGATTTTTACAACCTTTCCCAGCTTCAGGTCGTGCCTCAGTACAGCTCCATGGTGTTGTTTCTGGTCTGTCTCGTCGGCGGAGTCATCAC
>CBFCWR010000357.1:0-3258 GCA_965601575.1 uncultured Desulfofustis sp.
TCGCACCCGGGTAGAAATGCGTCAGGTGGGGGTGCGCCATGAGACCAAGATGATCGGCGGCATCGGTGTGTGCGGCAGGGAACTGTGCTGCTCTTCGTTCATGAAGAAATTCGATTCGGTGTCGATCAAGATGGCCAAGGAGCAGGATCTGCCCCTCAACCCCACCAAAATATCAGGGGTGTGCAATCGCCTGCTCTGTTGCCTCACCTACGAGTATGACACCTATAAAACCCAGCGCAGAAAAATGCCCAGGGTGGGGCGCCGGCTTAAAATTGGCGATGACGTCTTCCGGGTGAAACGACAAATCCCCCTGCAGGAGGCGATTGTCGTCAACACCGGTGACGGTGAGGAGAAGCTGCTGCTCAAGCCAGACTGGACGGCGGCGGAAATTCTCAAAGCGGAAAAGGCACCGAAGAAAAGTGATCAGAAAAGCGCTGTCGAGACGGCAGAAAAACCCGGGAAAAAGGGTTGAACAACCATGAGCGAGAGAGCGACGACCTACATTACCACTCCGATTTACTATGTAAACGCCCAGCCTCACCTGGGACATGCATATTCAACCGTGGTAGCCGACACCTACAGCAGGTTCTGCAAGCTCCGGGGAGATGACGTCAGGTTTCAGACAGGTACCGATGAACACGGCGATAAAATTGTAGAAGCCGCGGCCAAGGAGAGTATCGAACCGCGCCAGTACGTGGACCGGATCGCGACCTTGTTCAAGGACACCTGGCCTCTGCTCGATATCGACTATGATCGTTTTATCAGAACTACCGATGATGATCATGTGGCGGTGGTGAAACATATACTGCAGACCGTCTATGATGGTGGCGACATCTATTTCGATAAGTACAGCGGACTCTACTGCACCGGCTGTGAGAGATTTCTTATCGAGCGTGAACTGGTTGACGGCAAATGTCCTGATCACTTGGTGGAGCCCAAAGAAATCACCGAACAGAACTACTTTTTCAAGATGTCGAGGTACCAGGAGCGTCTCATAGATCATCTCAAAAACAATCCCGAGTTTGTTACCCCCGAGCGTTATCGCAACGAAGTACTTTCCTTTCTCAGTGATCCCCTTGATGATCTGTGCATATCGCGTCCGGCCAGTAGGCTCAACTGGGGGATCCGGCTGCCGTTCGACGAGAACTATGTTACCTACGTGTGGTTCGATGCCCTGATCAACTACTTGACCGGTATCGGTTTTCCCGGGGGGGAGAAGTTTGAACATTATTGGGACGGTGCCGAGCATTTGATCGCCAAGGATATTCTCAAACCCCATGCCATCTATTGGCCCACCATGCTGATGGCCGCCGGGGTACCGCTGTACAAGAAGCTTCATGTGCACGGCTATTGGAACGTTGACGAAACCAAGATGTCCAAAAGCCTGGGTAACGTGATCCGCCCCGCACAGCTGGTTCAGGATTACGGAGTCGATACATTCCGCTATTTCAGCTTGCGGGAGATGTCCTTTGGGCTCGATGCCTCTTTCAGCTCCAGCGCCATCATTGCCAGAAATAATGCCGATCTGGCCAACGACCTCGGTAACCTGTTCAGCCGGTCTGTGTCGATGATCGACAAATATTGCGCGTCGATATTGCCGGAACCGGACACCACGGACAAGGATGACCGCCTGCAGAATGATGCGGCGGAAATGATCGGTAAGTATCGAACCCAGATGGGTGAATTCAAATTTCACCTGGGGCTTCAGGCGGTGTGGGAATTCGTGGGCGCGGCAAACCGCTATATCGTTCAGAATGAACCGTGGTCACTGGCCAAGGACGACAACTTGCGGCCCCGGCTGCAGACGGTACTCTACAACCTGGGTGAAAGCCTGCGTTTGCTGGCCTTGCTGCTCAAGCCGGTGATGCCCCGGACGGCTGCCAAAATGATGGACGGATTGGGGATTGAACCCGACAGCCCGATGATGCAGACTCTTGAGCAGGGCGGCGCGTGGGGCTTATCTACCCCTGGCACAAAGCTGCGCAAGGTTGGCAGCCTGTTTCCACGAATTGAGGTCCACAAGCAAGAACCGGAGAGTCAGGCGAAAAAGCCCCCCAAAAGTGCGACCAAAGCCGGGAAAAAAGACTCGCGGATCGGTTTCGACCAGTTTAAGGATATCGAGCTCAGGGTAGCTGAAATTATCGCCGCCGAGCCGGTTCCGAAATCTACCAAGCTCTTGAAACTCAAAGTGCTGGCGCCGGAGGAGCGAACCATCGTTTCCGGTATTGCGGGGAGCTACCGGCCAGAAGATCTGCTAGGTGAAAGGGTGATCATCGTGGCCAATCTGAAACCGGCCAAACTCATGGGAATCCTCTCGGAAGGGATGGTGCTCACCGCTGAGTTCAAGGATGGTGACGGTAATGATCGTCTCACCCTGGCCACGGTGCCGGAAGCGGCAGAGCCGGGGACAAAATTAGCCTGAAGTAAGAGAGTTTATGCAACAGAGTTTTTCAAAACGGAGTAACCATGTTTGTAGCCTCTAATTTTCTCATGGCCCTTGCCGGGATCGTCGATTTTTTGCTGACCGCCTACATGTGGGTTATCATAGGCAGGGCGGTGATTTCCTGGGTGAACGCAGACCCTTACAACCCGATCGTGAGGTTTCTCTACGAGATTACCGAACCGGTTCTGGGCAGGATCAGGAGGTTTCTGCCGGTGAGTATGGGAGCAATTGATTTTTCCCCAGTTATATTAATAATTGTTATATTGTTTCTGCAGAGCTTTCTTGTACCGACCATGCAGCAGATGGCCCGCTCCTTAGGGTAACAAATTAACTGAAACCTCGGATCTGTGCGGATTCTTGCCCATGGCCTTGACTCCTGATGATATAGCCCAGAAAGTTTTCACCCCCAGATTCAGGGGAATCGACCCTGTTGAAGTGAGGGAGTTTCTGTTACTTGCCGCTGCGCAGATCACCGATTTGCATGACCAGATCAGGCAGCATAAAGAGCAGCTAGATGATCAGGAGAAAGAACTGTCACTGGCCGCCGACGATAAAAAATCGTTTGATGACGTGCTGGATGTATACAAGCAGAAAATTGACACACTCACCGCACAGCTTGGCGAATTCAGGCAGCAGCAGGCGAACCGGGATGAGGAAATCAAACGGGTTAAGCAGGTGCTCGACGGGGTGCAAAAGGAACGCGACAATCTCAAGGGAGAATTAGGTCGAGCCCAGACTTCTTTGTCCGAAGCGGATGCACACAAGCAGAAAATTGACACACTCACCGCACAGCTTGGCGAATTCAGGCAGCAGCA
>CBFCWR010000358.1:0-3227 GCA_965601575.1 uncultured Desulfofustis sp.
TTTCCCTGAGCGAGGCGACCAGGGCGATGGGCTCCCTGGTGAATGCCCAGACGACGAGGGCATAGGCGCTGAAGGAAACTCCCCCGCTGACCAGCGACTGAGGCCAGTGATGTGTGATTACACGTCTGACCAGCCCTGGTCTGAGCCTGTTCATTGTCACCGCGTAAATGAGCGCGTTAAGCACCGTGACGCCTCCGTAATAGCCCAGCGCGGTGCCGGCGATGCGGGCGCCGAGACCGTCGATCATCGTATAGGAGGCGATAAAGATGCCGGCAGCAACAGCCAGGATAGCTGCTCTGTAGCGGTTTTCAGCACCCGGGTAGAAGCCCCGCCAGGCCAAACCCATGAGCCCCGTGGCGATGAGGGCGAGTGCCGAAACTTGAAAAACATCATAGCTGACGTCCAAAAAAGCAACAGATACTAGAGCCACAATCAATGGCGCGCTGCCCCGGGCCATGGGGTAGACCTGACTGAGATCGCCGAAGCGATAGGAGTGCTGCAGAAACAACTGATAGCCGACATGGAGCAGGGCCCCAATCACCACATAAAAGTAAGATGATGCGGGAACTGAGGTAGACACAAGGAGCACCGCCAGCCCATAGGGAACGCGACCTAATACCACTGCGCACATCCCCTGATAGGCATCATCCGAACGCTTTACCAGAAAATTCCAGCCGGCGTGGAGCAGGGCGGCAAACAGCACTATGGCAATTACTTGAGGCGACATAATCAGGTGCGCATAGAGGGGAATCGAGATCGACAACTACCGGCTCTATTCATTTAATCATGGTCGAGAACAAAAATATAACAAAGACGTCATCACACCTCCGGACCATTTTAATTAGCTGATTACATTAGCAGCCCGTCGGCTTCCTGTTGCATATTTTCTGTCATTATTTTAGTTTTTCAATCTGCATTACGGCAACCCGGTACCGATAGATTAACCCTTTTTGATAATGGAAACTCAATTATGCTGAAAGACGGAGAAAAAGGAGTCATCCTCCAACGTGACAAAGAAAGCTACGCCATCGCTCCCCACCTCACCTGCGGCATCGTCACCCCTGAAATTCTCGAGAGATACGCTGCCGTGGCCAGGAAATACGAGGTCCCCTGCATGAAGCTGACCAGCGCCTGCCGGTTTGCCTTTCTCGGTATCAAGGAAGAACATGTGGACTCGATCTGGGAAGAGCTGGAAGCCGGCTTGGGCCATGCTGTCGGACTCTGCGTACGCAGCGTCAAAGTGTGTCCCGGAACCCAGTTCTGTCGGCTTGCCAAGCAGGACAGCATGGCAATGGGCATGAAGCTCGACGAGACCTATCATGGCATGAAAGTCCCCTCGAAAATGAAGATGGCCGTAAGCGGCTGCCGCATTCAATGCGCCGAGAACTGTATCAAGGATATCTCATTGTACGGCACCGACAAAGGCTGGACGGTGCTGGTCGGCGGCAACGGCGGGATAAATCCGCGCCTTGCCGACGTTATGGTGGAAGATGTATCCACCGACGAAGCGGAAGAGATCATCGAGAAAATTGTCATCTACTGCAAAGACAGCGGCAACCGGTCACGACTCGGTAGAGTGATAGACAAAATAGGTCTCGAGACCCTGCGCCAGGAGATACTTGGGGGCTAAAACCAGAAAGTGCTGAGGGGAGGCGTGCCAGGTTTATGGTCGTCGTCATCCGCTGCTCGGAGGGCGACCATTGAACTTGTTTTTCCAGTTGAGCCTTCTCTTGCGAATCTCCCGCCGGTTCACGTCGGGATCCTGCGATTCCTGGCGCTGACCTATCTCATGGCGATCTCGTTCCCGCCTGGCGATTCGTTCGGTTCTTTTTCTTTGTGCAGTTGCTTCTGATGGATCAATGCTCATATGCTTGTTTATCACTGATGGGTCATAACCTGAGGCTCACCGTAGTACGAAATCCATGATAACTATCAAATAAATTTGTTAATTGGCAATCGGCGACTGTTTTTTTGCACTTAGTACCAGGACCTTTTTGCAGGGAAGGACTCGATCAGGTTGCCCATTCAGGGCTTTATCGATTTCCTGATCAGCACCAGACGAGCCTACCCTAAAGAGAAGACATCTCATGAGCTATTCGATCACTCCGCTGCTGACCGGCGTACGAAATCCTGATCAAGGTATTATGACCTACCAGCAAGGCTACGGAACGCCGATTTGGCTGCCGATCTGGGCATTTCTGCTCCAGGGCGGCAATAAAAATGTTCTGGTGGACACGGGTCTCGATGAAAATGAACTGATGACGCCGGCGGGCTTTTCCGAAGAAACCGGGCTGGAACCCAAATCCATCGTCGACTGTCTCGCTCAAGCCGGCTTGAAGCCGGATGATATCGATATCGTCATCAACACCCATCTGCATGACGACCATTGCGGCAACAACTCGTTGTTTGGCACCGCTTTATTCTACGCTCATCGTGATGAAATCGCCTTCTGCAGAAATCCCCACCCGCTTGACCACCGCTACGACGAATACTTCATCGAAGATATCAGTTTCACCGAACTTGAATCCGAAACCGAGATCGTCCCGGGTGTGAAGGTTGTGCCGATGCCCGGACATACCGTCGGTACCCTCAGCGTCGAGGTGGAGACCGACGAGGGCAAGGCGATAATCACCGGGTTCTGCTGCAACGGTAAAAACTTTCCGGCTGCCGGGCCGGCCGTCTGTCCTGGTGTCCACGTGGACGCCATTCAGGCCTGGGAATCGATTCAGCAGGTCAAGCAATCGGGAGCCATCATCCTGCCCATGCACGATCTTGAGTTGAAGCCCATACCCGGCTGAGTTGAAGGGACGTGTGCTGGAGGGACACAATCCCCCAGGTCTCCCCTTTCCTTAAATTTCGAATAACCCAGTGGGTTGTTGCTGATCGGAAATAGACAACACCGACAACTCCAATCTGCCCTTGACCACCTTTTCCGCCTCTCGGTAGGCAATCTCCGGAAGATTGTTGGTTTCACTCAGATGGGCCAGCACCACCTGGCGCAGGCCGTCATGGATGACCGAGTCGAGCAGACCGGCACCGTCGCTGTTGGAAAGATGTCCCTGGGATGAATTCACCCGTTGCTTGAGAGATTGCGGATAAGGACCGTTCTTGAGCATCACCGGATCATGGTTGAATTCCACCACCAGTGCGTCGCACTGCGCCATCCTGCGGCTGATCAGCCGGGTGGGGATGCCGGTGTCGGTGCAGATGCCCAGCCGGGATTTACC
>CBFCWR010000359.1:0-3223 GCA_965601575.1 uncultured Desulfofustis sp.
TGGCACCAGCTTCTACCAAGGTCAACAACCAGTGAGCTACGCTCGTTTGCATCCGGAAACGAGAAACTTTGGTTAAAGATCGAGGCGTAGGAGAAATTCTACCACAGCCCTGGCTGCATCCGAGGATAAAATCTCGAGAATAACGTGATGCTCCACCAAATAACCGTTTCCAGATCATGCTTACACTAATCCCCGTCGACTCTCTTATCAAGCGACACTTACCACGAACCACCCACGCTTCCCGGCAGACTCGCAGCTTCCGGGTCTGGACAAAATGAGTTCACAGATGCTAGAGTGTCGCTGAACAGAGCTGGGTTATCATCTTCTCATATCCACCAGACATCATGTCAAAACAAGGGTTACAGTCAATAATCACCATCAGCCTCCTTATTTTTCTGACATCCGCCAGCAAGGCCGGCGCTATGATGAGCCTGCCCGGCAGTGTTACCTCGGTGGCCGCCTACCACAGATCCCTCATCCGCATAGAGCAGATGCTTGAAAGTAAATCCATGGAGTTTGGAGCTCCCATGTTTATCAGGATTTTCAAGCGCTCAAGTGAACTGGAGGTCTGGCTCAAGAAAGGTGGCGGCCGATTCGAGCTGTTCAAAACCTACATCATCTGTCGATATTCCGGCGACCTCGGACCAAAACTCAGACAGGGAGACAAACAGGCCCCCGAAGGCTTTTATGCGGTGCGCTATGACCGCATGAATCCATGGAGCAAAAATCACCTGTCGTTTAATTTGGGGTACCCCAACGCCTATGATCGAGCCCACAATCGCAGCGGTTCGGCTCTTATGGTCCATGGCGGCTGTCGGTCGATTGGCTGTTATGCGGTGACCGACTATTACATGGATGAGATTTACACACTCGCCGATGCAGCACTGGCCAAAGGCCAGACGGAGATCCCGGTTCATGTGTTCCCGTTCAGGTTGACGTCGACAAATCTCGCGCTTTACCGCAGCTCCCCCTGGTATGAATTCTGGATGAATCTCAAACAAGGCTATGACCTCTTTGAAAAGTACCGGCTGCCGCCCATGGTTGAAGTCATCGATCAGCGCTATGTGTTCAGACATCAGTATGACCGTTCAATAGTTCAGATAGACTCCTGAGCCTAGGGACTCCCTTCCCTGTCCATCAGCCCCTCACGATCAATGATGGTAATAGATCGCCCCTCTACGCGAATGAGCCCGTCATCGCTCATCCGGGCAAATATCCGCGACAGGGTTTCAGGAATCGTCCCCAGCAGACTCGCGAGCTGTCCTTTCGATACCGGCAGCCTGAGGGCATCATTATTGCCCTGTTCTTCAGCGGTGTAGAGCAGATAACCTGCCAGCCTGGCAGGCACCTCCTTGAGCGACAGGTTCTCGATCTGGGTGGCGAACTGCCTCAATCGGCGAGATAAAACCGCGAGCATATTCAAAGCAATTGATGGGTTTTTCTCGATCAGCGCAACGAAATCCTTCCTTGGGAAGTAAAACGTGGTGCTGTTGATTATTGCCTCAGCGGTGGCAGGAAATGGCTGCCTGCTGAAGACCGGCACCTCTCCCACCGGTTCGCCGGGACCAAAGATGTGAAGTATGTGTTCCTTGCCCATGGGATTCATCTTAAATACTTTTATCTGACCGCTGCTGACCAGGTAAAAACCATCGGCCTCATCACCTTCGAAAAAGATCGTTTCCCCCTTGCCGAACTTCTTTTCATATAGCAACGTGGCAACTGCTTCGATTTCTTCTCGGGAAAGACCTTCGAAAAGCGCAGTCGATTCTATGACATCCTCTTTTTTTTTCATCTCTATCTCGGCGTCTTTTTATTATAATTGAAGGGGCGTGAGCAGTGGCATATTGCAGATCAAATGAAAAGTTTCTGCCACGCTCGCAACTTCTGACGATCGCCACAATGGCAGCGCCTCCACAGGCAATTTGACTATGACAGATCACCGAAAAATAATCCACATCGATATGGATGCGTTCTATGCCTCGGTTGAACAGCTGGATAACCCAGAGCTTGCTGGAAAACCAGTAATTGTAGGTGGCCGTCCGGATTCTCGAGGGGTGGTGGCCGCCTGCTCCTACGAAGCGCGCCGCTTTGGAATCAGATCCGCCATGCCCTGCGCCCACGCCTATAAACGCTGTCCTGAGGCGATTTTTGTGAGGCCGCGAATGGCACGATACAAGGAACTATCTGAACAAATTATGAATATCTTTCTCAGATATACCGACCTGGTGGAACCGATGTCGCTCGATGAGGCCTATCTCGATGTCACCTCCAATACCCAAAACCAGCCCTCAGCGACCCTGCTGGCACGCGACATCTGTCAGGCTATACATGAAGAGACCGGTCTCACCGCTTCAGCAGGGGTATCCTGCAACAAGTTCGTCGCCAAAGTCGCATCTGATCTCAATAAGCCAAATGGTGTAAGCACGATCGAACCGGATCGGGTGGAAGAATTTCTGGCCACCCTGCCGATCGGCAACTTTCATGGCATCGGCAAAGTTACCGAGGCCAGAATGCTGCAGCTCAATATCAGAACCGGGGCTGACCTGCGCAACTGTTCGCTGGTGCAGCTTGCTGAATATTTTGGCAAGAACGGTAAGTTTTTCTACGATATCGTGCGCGGCACGGATCCCCGGCCGGTCAAAACAACACGCGTTCGGAAATCCATAGGCAGTGAACGAACACTGGGAGAAGATACCACCGATCTTGATCAAATCAACGCACTGCTTGAATCCCTTGCGGAAAAAGTAAGTAGAGTCATGCAGCATAAGGACGTTGGCGCTAAAACCATCACTTTAAAGATCAGATATAGTGACTTTACCACCATCACCCGCTCGGTATCATGTAAAACAGAATTGATCTCCACCCACGAAATAGTCTCCCGCCTGCCCGAATTGCTGGACAAAACCCTTGCGGGTTCAAGGCCTGTTCGGCTCCTCGGTGTATCTGCATCAAATCTGGTTCCCGGATCTGAGCACGCTCCAAGGCAGCTGGATCTGCCTTTTTAAACCATCTTCTCTCCCATCTCCCCCGCCTCATTTACAGCGCTGCTCATCGTTGCTATTGTCTGAGCCTGATATTTTGCTCGAGGCTGATCCGAGACCACAACCTTAATACGAGACGAATTGATCATGACTTTCCTATTTCGCATGATATCCGGTTTTTTCAAGGGCATTTTCCTCTCTCTTGCGTTTCTCAGGGCATTGATTTTCAACCTTCTTTTCAT
>CBFCWR010000360.1:0-3220 GCA_965601575.1 uncultured Desulfofustis sp.
TCTTCGATCTCCTTTCTCATCACACTCTGCATCTTGCCGATCACGCTGAAGCCGTCTTTCAGCATCCGTTTTTCAAGATCGCTTAGATGTTCGGGGAGAATGTAGTCATCAGGTTCCTTTCCTGTCTCGATCTGGGAAAGCTGATGGATGACCCGGAGCTGCATCTGGAGTTCATAGGCATCGACCATTTCCAGGTACAATTCCTTATCCACCACTTTCTTGGCAGACAAACGTTTCAGCCTGGTCAGGGTATTGGTTCGTCGAATCCCATATTTGAGGCAGAGTACGCGGGCAAAGTCGACAAAAGGGGCAAGTCCGCGCAGTTTAATGTCGAGCCTGTCCTTGTGGTCACCGTTCTGCTCGACAATAAACTGTTGAAAAAAGGAGAGCGGGGCCTGCAGCGTCAAGAAGTTACGGCCCAGGTTCTCAACAATTGTGTTGGGTTGCCGACAGCAGGTAATGATGTGGTTGCGCAGGTCGACCGCCAACTGCTCAGTGCCGTAGCCATGCCGGAAATCGAAAAAGATCGAGGCGCCTATCTGCTCATGGGACTCAGCCTGCTCAATCCATTTTCTGAACTGCTCTTTCCAACCGGTGATCGATTGACACCACTGGGGATTGGAGGCCATGACATTATCGGGACAGGAGGGATAGCCGCACTTGAGCAGATGATAGGTCGCCTGTTCGCCGAAAACCCCGAAATATTTCTCCACCTCCGCACGCTGGTCGGGATCGGGCTCCGCATAGACGATGCCGTTGTCCTGGTCGGTCTTGAAGGTCTGTTCGATTCTTCCCTCACTGCCGAACATCAGCCAGCTGTAGCGGACCGGGGCCGGACCCAGCTGGCGGTGCAGAAGAGTGAGTATCTGGGCGAGTATCCTCTCGTTTATCAGGGCGAGCATGCGGGCTATATCGCCGGCCTTGGCTCCCTCATTGATGATGTTGCGGACCAGTCCGCTGATCTTCTCAGAAAGCAGGTAAAGACCCTCGAACTCTTCCTGGGCGGCAATCTCCTTGAACAGGTAATAGGGAGAATTACCCTGCTGAACCATGATGTCGTGGCTGGTGATAACCCCGGTAACCCTGCCGCTCTGCTCAACGCCGAGGTGATGAATCGAGGTGGTCATCATTTTCAGCAGCACATCGAAACAGAGCATGTCCGCCGGCACCGTTTTCAGCGGGCTGCTCATGATCGAGCTGACCGGCTCGCGGATGTCCCTGGCTTCGGCAATAACCTTGGTCCTGAAGTCGGTATCGGTGATGATGCCGATCATCGAGCCGGGATCTTCATCGACATAGACGAGCAGCGAACCGATCCCCTGGCGGGCCATGATGACCCCGCACTCCTGAATCGAGGTGGTGGCCGACACCGAAAACAGCGGTTTGCTCAACTCGGCAGCCTTGGTATTGAAGAGCAGCAGCTCCTCGGTGGACCTTCTGGTCAGCTTATTCTTACGCAACTCGGTATAAGCCGTTGCCACGACGTTGTCGGAGAAACTCTTCAGATAAAAATGGGAGAGAACCGACTCGTTGCGGACCAGTTCTTTGAATATGTCACGGGGAATCAGGTAGCAGAAGGTGTCTTCGATGGTTTCAATATTGAGGTTGGCTTTGGTTTCCCTGATGATCCCCAAAGCCCCGATATTGGCTCCCACCCCCCGGTAATCCTTGAGCACGATGTCCCCGTCGTCATCGGTGATAAACGCCCTGACGCCGCCTCTTTGAATGAGATAAAGATGGGTGATGTCAGACTCGTTATAGGTGAGCAGTCTGGTTCCTTTGGGGTAAAAATCGATTCTGCAGTGCAGAGCGAGATCTCTGAGCACCTCGTCATCAAGCTCCTTGAACGGCATGGTGTTTTTAAGAAAGGCGACTGCCACATCGGGAGCAACAGCATGTTCACTGCCGTTGATCGACGGAACCCGCGGTCTCTTTGTTCTGTCTTTAACTGCCATTGGATATCCGCTCAGCTGAAGATGATGGGGCTATTTTTTTATAGCACACTATTTATCTTACCGGAATAAAAAGCGAGAAAGGAAGGGCGGGGGGAAATCGAGAGGAATTAAGGGGACACAATACTTAATTTTGAGAATCAAATTAAGTATTGTGTCCCCTTAATTCATACGCCCTATGTCAATTTAGAAGAATTCGTTCTCCAAAGTCTTTTTGCCATCGATCAATTGATCAACCACGTCGGGGTCGGCCAGGGTGGAGATGTCGCCAAAGTCGCCAAAATCGTTGGCGGCAATCTTCCGCAGAATACGGCGCATGATCTTACCACTGCGGGTTTTGGGTAATCCCGGAGCATACTGGATGGTGTCAGGCGAGGCAATTGGCCCGATCTCGGTGCGCACATGGACACGCAGGTCGGCCAGCAGCTCAGGGCTCTCCTCGATCCCGGGAGCCAGTGTGACAAAGGCATAAATGGCCTGGCCCTTGATCGGGTGCGGCATGCCGACTACCGCCGCTTCATTGACAAATGAATGAGAGACCAGGGCCGACTCGATCTCCGCGGTTCCCAGACGATGACCGGAGACATTTATCACGTCATCGAGCCGCCCCATGATCCAATAATAGCCGTTCTCATCACAGCGGGCCCCGTCGCCGGCATCGTAGCAGCCCGGAAATTCTTCGAAATAGGTGCGGTGGAAACGCTCCGGGTCGCCATATATACCCCTGAACATGCCCGGCCACGGTCTACGTATGACCAGATGGCCGCCTTCATTGACGCTGGCTTCATTGCCTTCCTCGGTGAGAATCGCGGCATCGATTCCCGGTAACGGCATGGTCGCCGAGCCGGGCTTCAAACTGGTGGCATAGGGCAAAGGGGAAATCATGATGCCGCCGGTTTCGGTCTGCCACCAGGTATCGACAATGGGCACTGTACCGCCGCCGACATGGAGGTGATACCACATCCAGGCTTCCGGGTTGATCGGCTCACCCACCGAACCCAGAATGCGCAGGGAGGAAATGTCATGTTTCTGTATCGGCTCTTCGCCGAATCGCATCAACGCCCTGATCATGGTCGGAGCCGTATAAAAAATAGTGACGCCGAATTTTTCTATAATGTGCCAGAACCGGTCGGGGCCGGGATAGGACGGTACCCCCTCGAACATCAGCGTGGTCCCGCCAAATCCGAGAGGCCCATAGAGCAGATAGGAGTGCCCGGTAATCCAGCCGACATCGGCCGTGCACCAGTAGACATCATCGTCTTTGAGAT
>CBFCWR010000361.1:0-3206 GCA_965601575.1 uncultured Desulfofustis sp.
GTTCGATGAGTTCATAAGTCCCGTCAACCTCCAGAGCCTGCATGAACACATCCGAGAGAGCCACGCTGAAGTTGAAGTTGTTGAATTTTTCCGGATCCTGCTTGGCGGTAATAAAATCGAGAATATCGGGATGGTCGATGCGCAGCACGCCCATGTTGGCACCGCGCCGTTTACCGCCTTGCTTGATAGTCTCAGTGGCGGCATCAAAAACGGCGGCGAAGGAAAGCGGCCCCGAAGCCACTCCCTGGGTAGACTGGACCGATGAATTCTTTGCCCGCAGCCGTGAAAACGCGTACCCCGTGCCGCCGCCGGTCTTGTGGACCAGGGCTCCATTGCGTACGGCGGTGAAGATACCGTCCATCGAATCATCCACCGGCAGCACGAAGCAGGCGGACAGCTGACCCAGATCGGTGCCGGCGTTCATCAGGCAGGGGGAGTTGGGCAGAAATTCGAGGTTATACATCATATCGTAGAAGCGCCTGCGCAGCGTATCGTAGTTCTTCGGTTTGCGCTTGCCGGCCGCCACCGCATTGCCCACACGCTCGCACAACGCTTCCCAGTTCTCCACCGGGTTGCCGTCCTGATCCTTGAGATAATAGCGGCGTTTCAGAACGGTTTCGGCCGTTTCGGTTAAAAGCTCAGAAGCACCAGTGTCAGGCGCCTGGTCTGTCTCACCATCAGCATACGGTTCAAGCATGGTATCACCTGCCAAAATATAAAAATGTCAAAAATGAAATGTCTCCCAACCACTTTCCCCACGAAGAGCTGGTGTCATCGTGTCTGGATAGCATATACACCACATTTACTGCCCCGACAAGCGGAAAACCACAATATATTGTATACACTAAGGAATAAGAACAGAAAATCGAGATGATAAAATGTTTTTGGAGAAACTGGCTATTTTCGCCTTAAGTTCTTGGCATGGTTAAGATTTTCTTTGGCAATTTTAACCAGGTGTGGGGGGACGACAACACTAGATTCGCTGTCCTGAACTGCGGCCTGGGACAGAACGCGCTCGTAGAGTTGTATGGCCTGCTCATACTCACCCTCTTTCTCGAGGGCGACGCCAAGATTGACCAGGGCATATGGATTGCCAGGATCGATGGTCAGGGCCTCGCTGAAATAATCCCTCGCCCCGCGGGCATCACCCCGGCTCAGCAGCGCAAACCCCATATCGGCCAGTTTTGCCGCCTGCAGGGGGTTGACCGCCGGGTACAGCTTCTCTTTTGCCTCTCGCAAGGCAGGGCCCATCTGCTCCTCCTTGTCCATGGTCACCCGGGCAATTTCCGCGGGATTTTCAACGATTCTCGGGGTGACAAAAATAAACAGGTTGGTGCGCAGTTCACGGGTCGACTTGGTTTTGAAGAGCCAGCCGAGCAGTGGAATGTCACCCAGCGCCGGCACTTTGTTTTCCTCGTCGATAAGATCCTGGCCTATAATCCCGCCGATAACGATGGTGTCGTTGTCCTCCACCACCACGGTGGTCTGGGCTGACCGTTTGAAGGTGGTGGGAGTGAGGACATCTTCGGGACTCTTGAGCTTGATTACCTCGGTTTCAATCTCCAGTCGCAAGGTGTCGGCGAGGCCAATATGGGGTGTAATATTGAGCCGGGTAGCCACATCCTTGTATTCAAATTGAGTGTAATCCTGCTGACTGGCGGTGGTGTTCTGGGAAGTGATGAAGGGAATGTTTTCACCCACCGAGATCTCCGCCCGCTTGTTGTCGGTGGTCAGAATCTGGGGAGTAGCGATGATATTTATATCCTCGTCGCTCTGGTAGGCCCTGAGGATAGCGGCGATATTGGGAAATGTGACACCGGCGATCTCAATCCCCTGTTTGAGCACGCCGAGTGACAGACCGGCAGGCAGAAGAGGCGTTTCCGGGTTGGTGAGCCCCTCAATCGTTGCAAAAGGCGGTTCACCGCTGAAGGCGCCGAATCCTACTCCCTCTCCGTCTGATATCTCATCGCCCCCGAACCACTGCACCCCCACCTCGAAGTTTTTCTCTACATCGACCTCCATGATCAACGCCTCGAGATAGACCATGCGCCGCGGAATATCGAGTTTTTCGATAACCGGTTCGAGCACCCTGAACTCGGCTTTAGACGCGGTCACGATCAATGCATTGGTTTCTTCGTCTGCGATAATCATCACATCTTCCGAGATCGCCGCAGTAGATGCTTCTTCAGACTCACCCTGCTCTTTTCTCGGCAGCGCTGTCAGCACCTTGGCCAACTCCACAGCCATGGCGTTCTGCAGATAAACCACGTGAATATTGCCGCTCCCCTGCTCGGCCTCGACATCGAGCTTCGACACCAGCCTCTGCACCCGGTCGATGTCATTGGCGGCGCCGAGCACGACCATGGCGTTGATCCGCTCGTAGGGAATTATCTTGAGGCCCGCGAGAGCCGCACCCCCTTTGGCGGGATCCCCGCCACTCTTCTGGAAAATGGTCTGCAGAATGGTGCCAACCTTCTCGACATTGCCATGCTCGAGCGGAATGACCGCAACCTGCTCTCGACCGTAAGGCACATCGAGGGTTTCGATAATGGCCAGCAGCCGCTTGATATTGGACATGGTGTCTGTGATAATCAGCATGCCCGATTGGGTATGGGCGACAATCACCGAGGTCTTGGAGATAAGCGGTTTGAGAACCTGATTGATTTCCAACGGAGAGGTGTATTTCAGCGGCACCAGTTGGGTAACAATCCGATCCCCCGGTTCCGGGGTCTCGCCAGATCGCAGAATATCCACGCTCTGGGATCTGGCACTGGCCAAGGGAACTATTTTGGTGACCGCTTCTCCCGGAACTGTGGTGAAGCCGTTGATCTCCAGTACGGTCTCGAACACCCGGTAGGCATCCTGTTCACTGATCTGAGTGGGGGAAATGATGGTCACTTGACCCTGCACCGAAGGGTCGACCACGAAATTGACACCGGTCAACTCGCTGATGTACTTGATGAAGATGTTGATATCGACATTATTGAAATCGATGGTGACATAACGCTCGACCACCGGCGCACTGGTCTGTGCGTACACTTCCCGTGGCGATCCTGATAGCGGAAACACGCCTGGCACGAACATGCAGAGCAGCAGCAGAGAAGTGAAAAATCTGGCTGTCATCTTAAGCCCGCCATGCCCCTGCTGCTAACCTGAACTAAATTAAATTTTATCTTCATATATTATCGGATAAACGTCCTTTTACA
>CBFCWR010000362.1:0-3193 GCA_965601575.1 uncultured Desulfofustis sp.
CTGCCGTGGCAGTTCCCCACGCCATGTCCCTCGACCATGATTTCAGTAGTGCCGACATGGTTCTGGACTCGCTCGCTGACTTTGACGAGCGTTCGTTACAGCTGCTTGCCGCCTCGATCAGGTGAACAAGCAGCGAGTCGATCTCTACTGCGCTCAGGAATCGAGATTCGGCAGATACGGGGTGAGGTCCTTGACGTAGCGGGTCAGAACTTTGAAATGATTCTTGTTGAGCAGCGCCACGGCCCGGGGACCGTCTTCCCCTGAAAGCCTGAGCACCAGCTGGTTGATATCGGGATAGTCCCGGAGCGGCAGGGTGATCAAACTCTGGATATTAATAGCCTTGTCACGCAGGATGGAGCTGACATCGGCGATGGCCCCGATCCTGTCTTTGACCAGCACCGCGATTCGCACCGAATCCTCGCTCATGCCGATGGCCTGGAGCAGCACTCCCATCACGTCGGTGCTGGTGATGATGCCGACCAGTTCATCGTTTTCCATGACCGGCAGCGCGTTGATGTTGTTCACCTGCATGATGAAGGCAGCCCGCTCGATGGTGGTTTCGGTGGTAATGGTCTTCACCGTTCTGGTCATGATCATCTCGACCAGGATTTTTTCGAGCAGGTAGCCCAATTCATGGGAGCTCAGCGTGTTGGCTGGAGAGGCCCAGTAGAGTTTCAGGTCCCTGTCGGAAAGGATACCAACCAGTTTACCCTTGGCGTCGACCACCAGGAGATGGTCGATACCCCATTTATCGATCTGCGCTCTGGCCTCGACGAGGGTTGTTTTGGGAGACACGGTTATCAGGTTGGTGTGCATGATCCTGCCGACATACATGGGCTACCTCCGCTCTGTTGCTGGGTTGAGATATCGATTGTTATCGAGATAAGTTCCCTCATTATAATCCATGTCATGGTTGAGACAATCGATTTGTAGCCGCCCATGGAATTCGTCTCTAGGCCCAGTCGCCGCCCTGTCCCCGGGAAAAAATCCTTGCCTGGAACAATGTTTTCGGAGTAGTCTCACAGATTACCTTAAACAAAGGCCAAGGTGGTTTTTTACCTCCATGTAAAGTCCAACCAACCATTAAAAATCAGAGACTATTTGGAAATTGATGAACGCACGACTACAAGATAATTTGACCTGGATGTCCGGCAACGAGGCCATCGCCCTGGGCGCCTATGAAGCCGGGGTGGCGGTCGCCTCCGGGTATCCCGGGACGCCGTCTACGGAGATCATGGAGTATCTCTCCGCCTACGATACGGTATACACCGAATGGGCGCCCAACGAGAAGGTCGGGCTGGAAGTGGTTATCGGCGCCTCTTTCGCCGGCGGCCGGGCCCTGGCCACCATGAAGCATGTCGGCCTCAACGTCGCTGCCGATCCTTTGTTCACCGCTTCCTATACCGGCGGTAAGGGCGGCATCGTGGTGCTCACCGCGGATGACCCCGACATGCACTCATCCCAGAACGAGCAGGACAACCGAAATTATGCCCTAGCCGCCAAGATCCCCATGCTGGAGCCCTCCGATCCGGCCGAGGCCAAGGAATTTCTGAAGCGCGCCTTCGAGCTTGGCGAGGAGCTTGACACCCCTGTACTGCTGCGGATCACCACCAGGATCGCCCATGTCAAAGGCGTGGTGGCGCGCGGGGAAGTGGCGCCGCCGGCGGAGAAGCCGGACCTCGAGAAGCACCCGGAAAAATTCGTCATGCTCCCAGCCATGGCCAGAAAGCGCAGGGTGTTTGTCGAAGAGCGCATGGCCAGGTGCAAAGAGATCGCTGAAACCGCCGATTTCAACGTCATCGAAGACGGCGATCGGAAACGCGGCTTCATAACCTCGGGAGTGTCCTATCTCTACGTCAAAGAGGCTTTTCCTGAGGCGGCCGTACTGAAGCTTGGCATGTGCTGGCCGCTGCCTGAGAAGAAGATTAAGGAGTTCGCCGCCTCGGTGGAAGAACTGTTCGTGGTCGAGGAACTCGATCCCTTTCTCGAAACCCAGCTCAAGGCCATGGGTCTTGACTGTCATGGCAAGGATTTGATTCCCGCCATCGGCGAGCTCAACACCGCCGTGGTCAGGAAGTCGATCGATCCGGAGCGGGCCCCGAAAGATCTGTTCGAGCCCGTGCCGCTGCCGCCCCGGCCGCCCAACATGTGCGCGGGCTGCCCGCACCGCGGCATCTTCTTCACCCTGTCGCGCATGAAGAATGTGTTCGTTTCCGGTGATATCGGCTGCTACACGCTGGGCTTTCTGCCGCCGCTCAATGCACTTGATTCGACCGTCTGCATGGGCGCCGCGATCCCCATGGCGCACGGCATGGTCAAGGCCCTGGGAGAAGGTTCCCACGATCGTGTGGTTTCGGTTATCGGCGACTCGACCTTCGTGCACTCGGGGATTACCGGACTGATCAACTCGGTCTACAACGGCTCTGCCGCAACCCTCATCATCCTCGACAACCGCATCACGGCGATGACCGGCCAGCAGCCCAACCCGTCATCGGGATCAAACATCAAAGGCGAGGCCGCCCAGGAACTCGACCTGGTGGCCCTGTGTCGGGCCTGCGGCGTGAAACACGTCCAGGTGCTCGATCCCCATGATGTGCCCGAATGCCGGAAGGTGATAAAAGCGGAAGTGGAGCGCGACGAGATGTCGGTGATCATCGCCCAGGCTCCCTGCGTGCTGCTTCCGGAGTTGAAATTGCGCAAACCGGTCTCCTACTATACCAACATCGACAATTGCGTCGGCTGCACCTCCTGCATCAGGCTTGGCTGTCCGGCCATAAGCTGGACTGCGTTCGAGGAAGGAGAGGCAGAGGCCAGAGGCTACAAGAAGAGCCAGAAAGGCTACTCCAGAATAGACGAGGTGCTGTGCAACGACTGTGGACAGTGCGCCTCGCTGTGTAAATTCCATGCCATCACCAGAGGAGAGCCGACGCGATGAGTGCGATCAGAAATATTTTATTTTCAGGAGTAGGCGGTCAGGGTATCCTGCTGGCCAGTGAACTGACCGCCGCCGCCTTGCTGCAGGCGGGCTATGACGTCAAAAAGAGCGAGGTCCATGGCATGGCCCAGAGGGGCGGCTCGGTTACCGCCCAGCTCAGGTACGGCGAGCGGGTTTATTCCCCATTGATCGACCCCGGTGCGGCGGACATCCAGATGGCTTTCGAGATGATGGAGGCGGTGCGCTATCTGCCCTATC
>CBFCWR010000363.1:0-3159 GCA_965601575.1 uncultured Desulfofustis sp.
GCGGCTGCGAGCACTGCCTCCACACCGGTTACCGGGGCCGCACCGGCATCCACGAGTTTCTCGTTCTTGACGAAGAAATGAAGAAAATGATTCTGCAGACCTCCGATGCCAACCTGCTCCGCACCCATGTCTGTGAACGAGGCATGAAGACCCTGCTGCAGGACGGCGCCGCTAAGGTGCTGAAGGGCATAACCACGGTCGAGGAAGTCTACCGCGTGGCGCAGAGTTAAGGGGACGACGCTTAATCAATTGAAATTATGGGGTAAGTATGGGGTATAATTATGGGGACACAATACTTAATTCTTGTACTTCAGAATTAAGTATTGTGTCCCCATAATTAGGTTGTGTCCCCATAATTAGGTTGTGTCCCCATAATTAGGTTGTGTCCCCATAATCAGGAACTAAGAAACTCCTTGAACAATTGATAGCGATAAGGCAGGGTCCGCTTTTTCGGGATTACCACGAAGAAAGATCGTTTCATGGACAGCCCCTCGACTTCAATTGACTTGACCGTTCCCTGGGAAAGTTCATCATGGATTGCTGTTTTTGAGATGAAGGCGACGCCCAGCCCGGATTTGACCGCTTCCTTGATTGCCGTGCTGGAGCCCAAAGTGGCTCTGATTCTGAGGGCGTGCTGGTCGATGCCGGCCTGGTTCAAGCAGTGATTGACCGTTCTCCCGGTACCGGAACCCTTCTCTCTGGTAAGAAAATCGAAACCGAGCAGGTCGTTACCGGCAATGGTCGGGGGAATATCCATGGCCGAGGCGGCGGCGAGCACCAGTTCGTCGCGCCCGAAGGGGATAAAATCGAGATTTGCTGCGGGCAGTTCTGTCCCAACCACTCCGAGGTAGATCCTGTGGGCCGTGAGGTCGTCTATGATTCTGGATGAGTCCTTGATGATGATCTCGAATGACAATTCCGGGTAACTGTTCTTGAAATGGGCGGCCCGTGCAGGTAGAAGATATTCTCCTGGAATGGTGGATGCACCAATAATCAGCTCGCCGGAGACGGTCTTGGCGGCCGTGGCGAGACCAGTTTCGAGTTTGTGCATCTCATCGAGGATTTCCACCGCTTTCGGGTAGAGAAGATCGGCCTCGGGAGTAGGGGAGATGGAACGCCCAAGCCGGTCGAATAATGTGCAGCCCAGTCGATCTTCGAGGTTTTTCATGTGCTCGCTGATGGTCGGCTGGCTGGTAAACAGCTCTTCGGCTGCTCTGGTAAAGCTGCGTGTCCGGTACACAGCGGTAAATATCTGCAGATGTCTGGTTTCCATAAAAAGCCTCCAGTGAATCGGTAAAATCAATGGGTGATATGGAGAAAACCAATATACCATCAAAATTGACCGCGGCACACTAAACTTAATTCCTAAAATGTCTGGAAATTAAATGAGCAAGGGAGTGGGGAAAGATTTAAAATTTCCCCACCCTACAATAGTACCTTGCCTATCGTGTCCAGCAAGTCTAATGAAAAATGGGACAGCCGCTGTTGCGACCGTCCCATTTTAGAATTGTAAAAATGAAAAGTGAGGATCTTGAGCCAAAAGGCCACTTTTTAATACTCGATAAGAATACCCTGCACGCGGCGATTCTGCGCCCGTCCTTCAGCGGTCTCGTTGCTGGTGACCGGATCATCGAAGCCGAAGCCGTTGAGCGTGATGCGGCCCGGATCGATGCCTTCCTTGGTGACCAGGTAGTCTCTTACCGCTGAGGCTCTCCGGTGCGAGAGCTTTACGTTGTATTCCCTGCTGCCGACGTTGTCGGTGTGGCCGGCCAGCACGATTCGCGCCTTGGGGTGGCTGCGCATGTATTCGGCCACCTTGGTGATGATCGGGAAGTACTGGGGTTTGACGTCGAATTTATCAAAGTCGAACAGGATATTCTCCCACTCCTGGCCCATTTTCACTTCCTTGCCGCCCATCGGGGCCTGGTCTGAAATATCGAACAGGGCACCGGTCATCCACTCGGGATTACCAAGCAGATCGGCGAAGCTGACCATGTAGGAGCAGTCGTTGACGTTGGCGATTTTCTGCATTTGTTTGAGCCCCTTATTCTCCGCTCCCGCGTCCATAACCGCAAAACAGATATCGTATTGGGCGGCGAGATCGGCGGCGATTGCCGAAGGAGCCTTATAATTCTCCATCGGGGTGTACTGAGCGTCGGTAAAGAGGAAAATCACCGTCCGCCCTTCAAGCGACGGCAGGATCTGGTGGAGCTCGTTGAGTCCCTGCTGCAGCAGGGTGGCCCCCAGCGGCTCGCGCGGCATGTTGTCGATGGTTCGGTGGAATTTATTTTTATCGTAAGTCTGCATCGGGTAGAAGACGGTCAGGTTCTCAGTTCCGTAGCCTGGGGTGAAGGAATAGATGCCGGCCGTCCAGTTCATGTCCGGAAGAGTGGCATTCTTTTCCCGGAGGATCCTGCGCTCCGCCTGCAGTTTGGTCATCGAAGTATTGAGAAATCGGCTGCCCATCGACTCGGAACGGTCATACATGATGATGAAATTATCGGCAACCCTGGACATATAGACGGGCGACCCGCCCCAGTTGTACTCGATGGTTTCATGGCCTGTCGCCGACAGGGATGAAACGCCACAGACCAGCAGGCAAACCATTGTTAACATGAACGATTTTAAATACATAACATCCTCCCTCAAGATGACTGCAGGAAATTAGAGTCGCTTAGGCATAGGCCAACTAGGTAAAGAATTATCTTTTTAATTTTACCTATAATTTCTGTTTTTACAAATGTTTCTGAAGAATTAAGGGTAATCAAGGGGACACACTACTTAATTCGAGAAATCAGAATTAAGTAGTGTGTCCCCTTGATATGGGGTTGAGGGGCGTAATTCAATCGTGTGCCCTGTTATACTTTTGTGTCCCAATTACCGACAAATACATTATTGTGTCTGCTGTTATGGATATTTCAACCTCACTTGACTCGTCGTTGAACACCATAATCGCCGACTGCACCGAGTGCGGCGGCTGTGTGCGGCAGTGCGCCTTCCTGCAGCGTTATGGCAATCCGCTGCAGTTGGCCACACAGTACCGGGAGGAAACCCTCAGCCCTGAGGTCATCTACTCCTGCAGCCTCTGCCGGCTGTGCGACGTGCACTGCCCCGAAGCTTTGCAGATCCAGGATATGCTCTGGCGGATGCGGTGCAGCC
>CBFCWR010000364.1:0-3152 GCA_965601575.1 uncultured Desulfofustis sp.
ATGACCCTGCTGCCCTCCCTGGGTATCGATCCCGTGCATCTGGGCGTCATTGTGGTCACCAATCTGGCGATTGGCATGCTCACCCCGCCGATGGGCATCTGTCTTATTGTCTCCTCCTCCATTTCAGGAGGGACAATCAGCGCCATCAGCCGCAGGATAATCCCTTTCCTGCTGATCCTGCTGGTCGACCTGCTGATCATCACTTTCTACGCACCGCTGTCCACCTGGCTGCCGCAGCTGCTCATCGGGCCGTAACTGGGCTCTGCTCTCGAGCCGGTCAGAAACCCGCTATTTTCAAAAGGTAGAGGCAAATGGTATAGCTGAATACCGACACCAGAGTGGAGACCATTATAATCGAGCTGGCCAGTTCCCCATCGGACTTAAGCTGTTGGGCCAGGATATAACCGGCCGAAGCCGCCGGCGCAGCGGTGAGCAGAATGCCCACCCCAAACTCCATGCCGGTCACACCGGTGAGCATCAGCAATAATGCCGTCAGGCCTGGCAGGATGATGAGCTTGACCCCGGTGGCGAGGGTGGTAACCATCATATCCCCGCGCAGTTCCGCCAATGAAAAGGAAGCACCGATGACCAACAGGGCAAGGGGCAGGGCCATGCCGGAAATGATCTCAAAGGTTTCTGCCAGTACCAGCGGAATGGGTAGTGAAAAAATGGACCAGATGATACCGAGAAGGCTGGCAACTATGAGCGGGTTCAGGGCAATCTGATGAATCCAGAACGATGGGTGCAGTTGATGATTACTGCGCTGCTGGGGGAGCAGCAGCACAATGATTGAGAGAAAATTCACCAGCGGTGTGATAAAGCCGATCAAAATCCCTGCCACCGCAAAACCTTCTTCCCCGTAAGCACTGTAGATCAGGGGCAGGCCGACGTACACGAGATTACCGCGAAAGCAGGATTGTGAAAACGCTCCCAGTGCCATGGGCTCTTGGTTTCTGATAGTGCCATAGAGATAACTGAGCAGACAGACGGCCAGCACCGCAGCGACGGTTGAAATAAGCAAACGTGGATTGAAACTGGCTGAAAAATCCTACTGGGCGATTTTATAAAAGAACATGATTGGCAGCGGCACGTAATAGACCAGTCGATTCAGCCTAGCCAGAAACGGGCCATCCACCAGACCGGTTCCGCGCAGCATGAATCCCAGGCCGATAACCAGAAACACCGGCAATACTATCAAAAATATTTCAAACATTAAGGCTTCGGTTGGTTGTGCATTCCCAGGTTGCAAATGAGATAGGGGGTGGTCCGGCCGGGAATCGTCGAAGCGCACTCCCCTTGGTAGACACAACCCATTTTCTCGTAGAACAGACGTGCGTGGGGGTCGGCCAGCAGGTGTATGGAGTTGTCTCCTCTTTTTTCGACCAATCCGCGTATATGGTTAAATAGAAGGGTTCCGACGCCTTTGCCGATACTGTCAGGGTGGACGAACATGTGCTCGAGCCAGACGCCAGCGGCCAGCACTACCCCGGACATAACCAGAGCTTCCTGCAGGATAACCAGCGAATAATAACCGGAGGGATACGACCCGTCGTCGCAGACGTAGACATCATGAGTTTCGATATAATCTGCGGTTATGGTTAATTCTTGCTGCCAACGGCGATAGTAGCTCTGCGGATACTGCCAGTAAGCCTTGGAGGCGAAGGAAAGCTCCGTTAACCACGCAGCCTCCTCCGGCAGTGCTCGTCTGATCTTCTTGGATTGCATCACGCCTTTCCCTCAATCAGAGCGACCTTATCATGTGAGTTGATTTTGCCCAGGAAAAAGTGCAATTGTTGTCAAATTTCCATAGATTGCCTATCATGTAAAAGAAGATAATTCAGCCCCTTGGAGATTATCATGCACCCTCTTGCCACCTATCAACCGCCCGATTTCGAGGCTGCCCCATTATCGGACAGTCCCGTGGCCCGCACCGCCGCTGCCCCAGCTGACGGTATCGCCCCCGACCAGTTCCATGCCACCTCAAACTTCCCCGAGTACGTCAAACTCGAGGGCCACGGCTGGGTGCTGGCTCCGGAAAGCAGAATGGACGCGGTGCTGGTTGTCGATCAGGGCGCACTGCGGGTGGTAGAGGCTCGCAATCTGAAAAAAAATGATCAGGTGGTGATCGGACGCACGGAAAACGGGGAACAGGGTATCTATGTGCATGCCGACGGTTTCGTGCTGCCCGAGGAATCGGAGGATAAGTTCACTTTTCGCTCCCGCGGCACCAGAGAGACCCCTTTTTCGCGATCCTATGACGACCTTTACCACATTCTGAGGCACGACCGGGAGCACGGCCACATCGTCTGGGTACTGGGTCCGGCGGTCAGCTTCGACAAGGATAGCCGGGAATCGATGCAGGGACTGGTCGAGGCCGGATACTGTCACGCCCTGATGGCAGGAAACGCTTTGGCGACACATGATCTGGAGGCGTCCCGATATGGGACCGGGCTTGGCCAGGACATCTACAACCAACAGTTGGTCCCCCTCGGGCACTACAATCATCTGGACGTGATCAATGCTGTTCGTGGCAGTGGTTCGATAGGCGCCTTCATCGAGGAGGCAGCGATTCAGGACGGCATCATCTATGCCTGCGAAAAAAAAGGGGTGCCTTACGTCCTTGCCGGTTCGATTCGTGACGACGGTCCCTTGCCCAGCGTGCAAGGCAACGCTTATGAGGCCCAGGACGAAATGCGCTCCCATGCCCGCAGGGCAACCACGGTCATTGCCATGGCCACTCAGCTGCACTCCATCGCCTTTGGCAATATGACACCCAGTTACAGAATCCAGGCGGACGGATCGGTCCGGCCGGTTTTCTTCTTCATTGTCGACATGTCCGAATTCAGCGCCGACAAACTTGCCAACCGGGGCTCGGCTCAGGCCCAGGCAATCCTCACCAACGCCCAGGATTTCATTGTCAATCTCTGGAATAATCTGCGGGAATGACTACGTGGGGGGCTCTCACCTGGTCCCTTGCAGATAAGCCTGCCGCAAATCCTCGGGAAAGCGCTCGATGGCGTAACGGAGCATGGTACGGGCCATGCTCTGGTAGTATCTATCAAGAAAGTCGATGAGCAGATCGAGATCTCTCTTGCCCACCTCCCTCAACATCCACCCCACCGCCTTGTGCAGCAGGTCATGCGTGTCGTCGA
>CBFCWR010000365.1:0-3148 GCA_965601575.1 uncultured Desulfofustis sp.
TGCGAAGGGCTGTAGTCAATTTTCAGAGCCTTTAAGAGGTCGTTCGAGGCGGTGCAGGACGAGAGGAGTACAGCGATCATTGAAATACGCAGAAAAACGGCAAGAGCCTGTTTCATAAAAAGAGCACCCGGGGTGCAGTTGTGATCCATTTTCAAAGCCATTGCCGGAAATCAACCGGTGGTTTCCTTGCTCTTTTCGGTAATTTAATACTATACTGATGGAGCGGCGAAGGGGGAGATCATCCCCATTTGCCAGTTGCACAATTACGCTCACATTACTGATAGCATATCTTCTCCTCAACGATAAGGTCAAGTAGTGCCGACTATGTTTGAAAAAATAGTCAGTGTGATCAACAACTCGGACGCCCACGGTCTCAAAGAGATTCTCAAACGCCGCGGGACGAGGCCTTATATTCATCGCCAACTGGCAATGCGCCTGATCGTTGCCGCCGCGATCATGTCCGTTCTGCTGGCTGTGGTTGTGTTCCTGTTGGAGCAAAGACGATTGGGAGGCCTGGTCAATGAGAGGGCAGCCATGGTGGTTACCAGGTTCAATACCCACCTCAAGCAGCTGGGTAACAGGCTCGAGGTGAACAGCGAGGCGGTAGAGGAAGAACTCGAGATGCTTCTCATCGTGGGCAAATCCCAACCCGATACAGGGCGTCTGGTCTATGTGTCCATCCATGATCTCGAGGGGCGCCAGATCGCCATGGAGTTTGATAAAGACTATCCCCAGGCTGAGGCAGTGGCCGGGTTGGCTAAAGCAAGGCAGTCGCATTTGCGTAACAACCCGGTGGTGAACCAGTCTTTTCAGCAGATCAGGGGGACACCCTATCTGCGATTGAGTTTTCCTCTCTATGATCAGGCCGGCAGCCAGACATCGTTTTTGGACGGGATCTTCGAGGTTTCGTCACGGGCCAGAAAGGAAGTTACTGGTCGCATCACCAGGTCGGTATTCGGGGCCATGGCGATTGTCATGCTGACCACCCTGATACTTTATCCGGTAATCAGCAGACTCATAAATCAACTCACCGTATTGACCGAAAACCTGGTTGAATCCAACGTCGAAACGCTTAGGGTAATCGGCAGTGCCATCGCCAAGCGAGACAGCGACACCGACAGCCATAATTACCGGGTAACCATTTATTCGGTGGAACTCGCTGAACGTATCGGCTTGAAGCCCAATATAATTCAGGGTCTCATAAAAGGCGCTTTTCTCCATGATGTGGGTAAAATAGGGATAAGCGATCGGATTCTGCTCAAACCTGACAAGCTGTCCCGGAGTGAATACGAAACCATGAAGCTCCATGTCCAGCATGGACTCGACATAGTCAGGCAGTCCGAGTGGCTGAAAGATGCGGTTGATGTGGTGGGTTATCACCACGAAAAATTCTCGGGAGAAGGGTATCCCAACGGCCTGAAAGGCCGGGAAATCCCCGTGAACGCAAGGATTTTTGCCATCGCCGATGTCTTTGATGCCCTGACTTCCCAACGACCGTACAAAGAACGACTGTCGCTGACGACGTCAATGGAGATATTGAATCAGGGGCGGGGAACGCATTTTGATCCGGCCCTTCTGGATAGTTTCAGCGAGATTGCTCCGGCGCTCTATGAGCAGTTTGCGCAGGGCTCCGACGACATATTGATTAAAAAACTGGAAAACATCATTCTAAAGTATTTTTCCAAAGAATACCGCTATGGCGTTGATGAAAAGAGCGTCTGATTAAACCCGACACTCACTTATCCGGCGACCCGCCCGCCGGAATCGTACTTTTTCTCAGCGATCACTACGACCTTATCATGAAACGAATTATTAGCGAACCTCTCGTGCACTTTCTATTCATCGGCGCACTGCTGTTTGTTGGTTTCTCCGTGCTTCAGTCCGATGACCAGACGATGGACACCACTATCGTCGTCACAGACAGCGACATAAAAATACTCAAGGCAGATTTTGAGAGAACATGGCAGCGGCCTCCGCGGGATGGGGAACTCGAGGGGCTGATCGAGGAGAAGATACGCGAGGAGATTGCCTATCGGGAGGGGTTGGCCCTGGGACTCGATCGCGACGACCCTTACATCAGGCGGCGACTGCGCATGAAGCTCGAGCTCATGCTCGAAGATATCTCCGCCCAGGGTTCGCCCGCCGACGAGGAACTGCAGAATTTTCTGGACGACAATCGGGCAAAGTTTCGTCAGGAGCCGCGTTACAGTCTTTCTCAGGTTTACCTGAATCCGGCCCAAAGGAGGGGGACGCTTGAAAAGGATGCGGAAGAATTGCTGGAGCAGCTGAAACAGGGCGGGGATCGAGTCGATCTCGGGCAAATCGGTGATTCCATCATGCTGCCCAGAGACTTTCCACTTTCTCCCGCCAGTGTCATCAACCGCCAGTTCGGCAGCGATTTCACCACCCAACTATCCGATCTCGACACCGGTGTCTGGCAGGGACCGATCAGGTCGGGCTACGGCATCCATCTCGTGCTGATCGATGAGCGGGTCGAAGGCAGAGACCCCGAACTTGAGGAGATCCGTCCTCTGGTGGAGCGCGAGTATGAGCTGGTCATGCGCAAAGAATTAAAGGAAAAGATCTACGCAAACCTGAGGGAGAAATACACCGTGGAAATTGAGCCCCTTAGCTCTACGGAATCATAAAGTGTAGGGGGCTTATTCATGCATCGACTCGCCTTTTACCTCATCTTCCTCTTCTTTTTGGGGGCGCCGTATCCTGTCCAGGCGCACGAAAGCCAGCCGGGTACGGTGGAAATCGAAGAAATAGGTAACGACCGATTCAAGATAGTCTGGCGCGCGCCGATCTACTACAACAAACCCCACCCGGCCCGACTGGAATTGCCGGATAATTGGCAGACATTGGGGCAGCCCACTGAGCGTCGACGGGCAAGCGATATCGTCTTCGAGCGGGTGATTTCCACCGGACAGCAGGGGCTGAACGGCTCTATTTTGAGATTTCCTGGCCTTGAGACCACGATCACTGATGTCTATGTACGGGTCAAGCGCTTGGACGGCAGTCAGGCGACGAACGTGGTCAGGCCGACCAAACCCTGGACCGAACTCCGGGGGGAGCGATCCTGGCATGAGACTTCTCGTGAATATTTATTCCTCGGCTTTCATCATATCCTGCTGGGCATCGATCA
>CBFCWR010000366.1:0-3140 GCA_965601575.1 uncultured Desulfofustis sp.
TTGCAGATCGTCTGCGGCGCTCCCAACGTGCGCGAGGGACTCGGCGTCGTCGTTGCCCTGCCCGGCACCGTCCTGCCAGGGGATTTCAAGATAAAAAAATCCAAGGTCAGGGGCGTCGAATCGCACGGCATGCTCTGTTCCGAGCGAGAGCTGGGTCTCAGTGAAGAGCATCAGGGTATCATGGAACTGGATGAAGAAGTCGAGCCCGGATTATCTTTTATCGAGGCAACCGGTCTCAAGGACATCCAGATTGAAGTCGACCTGACCCCGAACCGGCCCGACTGTGCTTCGGTAATTGGAGTGGCCCGGGAAACCGCAGGCATTCTTCGAAAGAATATTTCCGTCCCCTATAAAAACACCGAACTTGCTGCCAGCAGCACTTCGTTTGCAGTTGAGGTAGAAAACCCGGAACTCTGTCCACGCTACGCCGCCCGCCTGATCAAGGGCATCACCATCGGCCCGAGTCCATGGTGGTTGAGAAAACGCCTCCTTTCGGTGGGCCTGCGGCCGATCAACAACGTGGTCGATATCACCAACTTCGTGATGCTCGAATATGGCCAGCCGCTGCACGCCTTCGATTTTGACACCCTGGCCGATAGGAAAATAGTCGTGCGCACGCCGCGCCCCGAGGAAAAAACTTTCACCACCCTCGACAATGTGGCGCGTACACTCGACGATGACATGCTCATGATCTGCGACGGCACCCAGCCGGTGGCCGTAGGTGGCGTCATGGGAGGACTCTACAGCGAGGTTACCGACAAAACGGTCAACGTGCTGCTGGAAAGCGCCTGCTTCAACGACGTCTCGATCAGGAAAACTGCCAGGAAACTGAATCTCTCCACCGATGCCTCCTACCGCTTCGAGCGGGGTGTGGACCCAGGGGGAACCATCGATGCGATGGAGCGGGCCGTGACCCTGATGGTCCAAATAGCAGGCGGTACTGCTGAGGAAGGCGGCATCGACGTCAGGGTCGAGCATCAGCCTGTGGAACTTTCTCTTCGTGCCTCCAAATCCGCTGCCCTGCTCGGTATCGAGCTGAGCCTGGACGAGCTCGCCGAGCTGCTCAATTCCATCGAAATCAGCTGCAAGAAAATTGATGACGACACCCTGAGGGTCCTGGTGCCGAGTTTCAGGGTCGACCTGGAGAGAGAGGCAGACCTCATCGAAGAGATCGCCAGACTTTACGGCTTCAACCGCATACCCATCACCCTGCCCGGGGTCGATTTGAGTTTTCCCGAACAGGACGTAGAACGCCTCAAGCGAAATCAGGCAAGCCTGATAATGACCGATACGGGATTCAGCGAAGCCATCAACTACAGCTTTGTATCCAACACTTACGACGATGCACTGCTTCTCGATGATTCAGATGTACGGCGCCGTCACGTGCGCCTTCTGAATCCGCTGACCGAGGATCAGGATGTCATGCGCACCAGTCTGCTGCCGGGCCTCCTCGAGAACGTCAGGAGAAATCTCAATTTTCAGCAAACCTCCTGTTACCTGTTTGAAATTGGCAAGGTCTTCCTGCCTGTTGAAGGGGAACCGCTACCCGAGGAGCCGCTTCGCATTGCCGGCGTACTGACCGGCAACCGTAACGGCGCCCAGGCCCCCCTCCATTTCAAAGCTGAAGAGACGGATTTGTGCGACGCCAGGGGCGCGGTTGAAACACTGTTGTCCGGGATGCGGTTGAACGGTCAGAACCCGGAACAGCAAATCGACTTTGCTACTCCCGAACCACACTCCTCCGAGCCGTTCTGCGAAGAGGGGTACGGTATAAATGTGGTGGCTGAATCGATCGTGATTGGCACACTCGGAAAACTGAAAAACGACATTCTACTTCAACTGGGCATCAAACGAGATGTCTACTATTTTGATCTCGATTTTTCTGCGCTCGTCGATATCGATCCTGCACCCAAAGCATTCTCATCGCTGCCCGTCTATCCTTCAGTGAAACGAGATATTGCCCTGGTGGTGCCGACCTCGGTGCCCGCCGGCGACCTTGTTCAAACTGTTTTGGCCAGCGGCGAAAAACTTGTTGAACATTGTGAGCTGTTTGACGTATATCAAGGTGACAAAATCGGCAGCGGAATGAAAAGTGTAGCCATGAGCATCACTTTTCGTTCGGCCACCAAGACCCTTACCGAGAAGAATGTCGAAAAGGCCAACGCCAAGGTGATGAAACTGCTCACCGATACATACGGCGGGTCTCTTCGTGAGGAATAAACGCATGAAAAAGAATAACGTAACCCGAAAGGAGTTGGCCGAAGCGGTGTCTGAAAAACTCGGCTACCCCTTGAGCACCTGCTCCGACATCGTCGACAACCTTTTTGACTCGCTGAAATCGTCAATGCTTGACGGAACCTCAGTTAAGTTAGTACACTTCGGTACATTCTCCATCCGCGACAAAAATCCGAGAAAAGGGCGGAATCCCAGGACTGGAGAGACTATCACAATTCAAGAACGGCAGATCGTCAGCTTCAGACCGAGCAAGAAATTACGGGCGAAGATCAACGACTCGTAATACCACCTGGTCGTCTGCCGGAGCACAATATCCGTCGAGATGGCCAGCCAAATTCCAGACAAACTCTACTTCAAAATCGGCGAAGTGAGTAAACTTGCCGATGTCGCCCCCCACGTCCTGCGCTACTGGGAAAGTGAGTTCGGCACGATCAAACCGAAGCGAGCCGGGTCCAAGCAACGGCTCTATCGGCGCAAGGATGTAGAATTAATCCTGACGATTAAAAACCTGCTGCATCGCCAGGGCTATACCATTGCGGGGGCAAAAAAGCTGATCAACGAAGCCGATGATCTCGACTCCATAAAGATCGAGGAAGAAAAATCAAAGGTTCTCTCAGATCGTCTAGGCGCCATCAAAGACGAACTCCTCGAGATACGAAATCTGCTCGACGGGGAGAAATAACTGTTTATCAGAAAACTTCCTCCACCTGCAATTGACACAGCCCAGTGTGCGTGGTAGAAAGACGTTCTACTAAATTTACATGACGGGATGTAGCGCAGTCTGGTAGCGCACCTGAATGGGGTTCAGGGGGCCGGAGGTTCAAATCCTCTCATCCCGACCAGTAGAAACAGCCACTTAGCCAAATCAGCTAAGTGGCTGTTTTTGGTTGCGAGTTCTCGTAGAG
>CBFCWR010000367.1:0-3140 GCA_965601575.1 uncultured Desulfofustis sp.
CCAGCGATTGAACTGACCAGAGATCACGTGGTCGAGGCAATAGGAGGATTGGCCCATGCAGAACCCCAAACACTTGCGTGATAAACCGAAACGAAACCGGCCTCCTGTCAATTGGGGCGGCCTGAGCAGCGAGCCCCGCAATGAGAACCTGGCCAGGATGTCAGGGCCCGGTTCATACGAGAAAGGTGAAGAGGAACGGGATAAGGAGAGCGGTCCGAGCTTATTATATCGAATCAAAAACAAAGCTCCACGCCGAGATCCAAGAAATAAACGGGGGTGACCCGGAATCAGGAAGATGAAGGTAATGGCTGAAGGCACCAATCCCTTCCCGTATAGTGAGGGGAGTAATATTAATAACGCACCATAGCATATAGGATTTCTATTTTGGCTAGATCACACTATTCATTTGAGAAGCGTCAAAAAGAACTGCAGAAGAAGAAGAAAAAAGAAGAAAAGAGGTTGCGTAAACTTGAGAAAAAGGGCCTCGTTGATAAACCAGACACCGTTCCTCCAATAAAGGAGGAATAACGCTGACTGTTCCTCTTCAAATCCCAGCCAATGAGAACCCTTTAGTTTGATCTATTGACAGGTGGACAGCACCTGCCGGTTTCAGGTAACTCAACAAGGGAGATCTCAGGGATTCCTGCCGATTATTTTCATGATCATAAATATCAGCTCAAGTCGATACACTTTAACCGTGTAACGACACAGAAGCGGTGCATGTCGTTGGATGTGCAAGCCGCCTCACTTGCGAATCGATCCCGGCTATATTAGGCTGGTAGTAGTGATATTTATTGCTGATCAGCACAATTTTCCGAGAGGGGTGCAGGCATGAGAACAATTTTATTGCTTTTCCTCGTGATCATGGTGTCGGCCTGCAGCGACGGCGATGGCGGTTCTGCCGGAGGTGTGGGTGAGCTTACCGACGATGAAGTGCTCATTGCGGTCGGTGAATACCTTGAGGAAAACCCTCAGCAGGCCGAGGCGGTTGCCGATGCGCTTGAACAATATCTCGCCGGCGACCCCCAGGAGCTTCAGGCTGTGGCTGACCTGGTTATTCAGTATATCAACGACAACGATGTCAACCTTGGCCTCGTCGAGACGGCTGATGCCGTGCAGATTTACCTGGACGAGAATCAGTTGTAAGCAGCAAATAAGAAAGGCGAGGCCATTGCTGACCTCGCCTTTCACCTGTCGATGACAAAATTACTTCATCGCTTCTTCATTTCCTGGTTGCAGCACTGCAGTGGGACCGTACATTTGTCCGGCGCCTCGGTATCACAAGTACAGGCCTTTTTGACTGACAGTTCCAGTCCGCATATCTCACAATAAAACACGTCTCCTTCTTTCATGTCACAACAATTTGCCATTTCAAATCTCCTTGAAAGTTTCTGTTTAGAGTCAGTGTCGTACCCGACGCTTAACTAAATTCAGTCCTGGTGATACTCACCATGAGGAGCGAATCTGGTAATTTCTTCCCCTATCATTGGTTCAATTAATACTCGTTCCACGGGAAAATTCCAATATTGTAATCGAAAACTAATGCTCTTTCTGCTCACTTGGCGGGACAGCCTGGGCAAACTATTCCAGAGTACCTATAGTGACAACGGGTAAGGCGAATCATTCACACCGAAATCAGCAATTCCGGAGGCAGAGTGGATCATAAGCGCCAATTGCGGGAAGCAAAGATACTGTTTGCCTCGGGACAGCTCGACGAGAGTATCGAATCCTTCAACCGGGCCGAAGCGCAGGGCAGCGATATTATCGACACCTGCCTGAGCCGGGGTGCGGCACTTGTAGCCCTGCGCAGGTTTGAGGAAGCGGAGCGCGATTTCTCGAGGGTGCTGGAGCAGGACCTGGAAAACGAGCGAGCCTACTATTACAGAGGAGTCGTTCGGGCCGCCCTGGGGCAGTTTCAGGCGGCGATCAACGATCTTACCCAGTCGATCCGTCGCAACAGTGACCGGGGCGTTGCCCGCCTGCTTCGGGGACTGGCCTATTCCGAGCTGGGCCAGAGCGGTGAAGCGGAGAATGATCTCAACTTCGCCGCCGCTTCCTCGGCGCACGAGATGGAGAGCTTCAAAAACGTCTTCAGCGTCATCGACTCACCGTTCAAGAACACCAAGGCGAAGCTCGGGGATGCAGATGAATCGTGGAAGAACGTACTCTCTGATCGCTCGGCCCAGATGCTCCGTAACCTGCTTGAAGAGTGATATCCGGCTACCGCCCGGGGAGGTGAGATTCACTATTTTGCCCCTCAACATTACAGGAGTTGATGAGTGACACATACTTCCGATGAGTTATATGCCCGATGGCGGGTCGAGCCGGACCATGCAGTTCTGGAGACCCCGATCGGCACGATCAGGAAAGGCCCTCTGCAGTCCCGGACCAGTCTAAAACGAAAAGATTTCTATTTCTTCGATTTTCCGGACTGGGTGAACATCATTGCCCGTACACCGGACAATGAGATAGTGCTGATCCGCCAGTTTCGCTACGGCACCAAGCGGATGGAGCTGGAGATTCCCGGCGGCATGATCGACCCGGGTGAAGACCCTGTTGAGGCGGGGTGCCGCGAGCTGGTCGAGGAGACCGGATTTGCCGGGGAGAATGCGAAAATCATCGGCAAGGTCTGCCCGAACCCGGCAATTCAGGGCAACTCCTGCTACACCATCCTTGTGGACAATGCAGTGGTGACGGCGAACCCCCATCCGGACGACATGGAGGAGATCGACCTGATCCGGGTTCCGGAGCAGGACATTGATCGCCACATCAGAGACGGACTCATCGAACACGGGCTCGTGCTCAACGCCTTTTTTCACTACCAACGCTACCAAAACAGCCGAGCAGCCTGAATATCCAGCAGCGGCCGGTCGTCGTTGGCAATGGTTTCATCAGCCAAGGAAAAATAACAGCGCTGAAATGTCGCTCGGGAGCATGGTTCACTTGAGGTATCAGGGGAGGGTGAATAAGGACTTGAAGGCTCTTCCGAGGCGGGGTATTTTTCCTCTACTCGGTTGGTGATATCCCAATCGAGTCCCTTTGTAGCGGAACTGATCTGTTCATTCTTTGTTAATAAATTCAGGAGGTTATTATGTTGATGAGAGCTTTTCCGGTGATCTTGGCTGTACTGATGGCGGGGC
>CBFCWR010000368.1:0-3126 GCA_965601575.1 uncultured Desulfofustis sp.
CCCCTTGCCGGCCGTTTCGCCCTGCCAAGCCAGGTCGACTTCGTCAGGATCCCGGGCATGATCAAGAAAACCAACGATGAATACCGCTCGCTGTCCATCAAGATCGAAGCTCAGCAGGCCTTAGCCATACGGACCAACATTATCCTGGCCACCGCCCAGACCTTTCAACCCGATCTTTTCATCGTCGATAAAGAGCCCCTTGGTCTCAAGCGCGAGGTCTTGCCCACGCTTGAGTGGCTCAAGCAAAACACCCCTCAAACCAGAACCGTACTCGGCCTGCGTGATATTCTGGATGACCCCGCGGTCATTACCGCCGACTGGCAGGAACGGGATATCTACAGTTACCTCGCGCCACTCTACGATGAGGTCTGGGTGTATGGCAAACAGGAGGTATACGATCCTGTATCACTCTATCGCTTTCCCGAGGACGTCAAGGACCGGGTTGTCTTCACCGGTTACATTCCCCGGATTAAAAAACATGGCAACGTAAGAAAGAAGATGCGCCGCCGCTACCGCATCCTGCCCAACGATATCTTTGTGCTTGTTACCACTGGCGGAGGCGGCGACGGCTACGACGTACTGGATCAGTTCGTGGACATGCATGACTACTTCCCCACGACTCTGCCCTTTAAAAGCCTGATCATCACCGGACCCTTCATGCCTAAAAAGAAACGTGAAGGCATAAAGAAACGGGGCAAGGTATATGGGATCAAGACCCTTCCATTCCACAGCCGGCTGGAAGAACTCATGCAGGCTGCCGACCTGGTGATCTCCATGGGGGGATACAACACCATCTGCGAAATTCTCACCCAGCAGACCCCGGCACTTATCATTCCCCGGGAAACGCCGCGCAAGGAACAGCTTATCAGGGCGCAGTGCCTCAAGGGCGAAGGACTGATCGATTATCTCGGCTGGCATGAAATCACCCCGCAGAAGCTGCGCGAAAAGATCTTCTCAATTCTGGACAGGAAGGAAGAATACGCGGCCGCCATGTCGAATTTTCAGTTAACGGGTATCGACATCATGCTCGAACGCCTCGCCCAGTTCCGTAAACAGAGCAGCGGCGGCGCTGCAGTCCCTGCCCCAGAATACGCTGCACTACAGCCATGAGCGGCAGTCAGCCGACCCTCGCCTATATCCTCAAGGGCTACCCCAGGATATCAGAGACCTTTATTTCCAATGAAATCCTGCTTCTGGAGCGACTTGGATTCACCATGCATCTCTTTCCAATGCGCAAGGGAAGAGAGGATTTCTGTCACGATTCGGTCAAGCAGATCAAGGCCCGCGTCGATTACCTGCCCACCGAACTGCTCATCGAGCTGCCCAGATTGATCGGTCCGAATATCCTCTGCGCCGTCAAACGCCCCCAGCGCTATCGACAGGCCCTGGCAACCGCCTCGCGGCGGTTCCGCAGAACAAGGCGGCAGGCGACTTTCAAACATCTGTTCCAGGCCGGCTACATGACCGAGAAATTCCTGGCCAAAAACCCTTCTATCTGCCATCTGCATGGGCACTTTGCCCATTCGCCAACGTCGGTGACCATGTTCGCCTCCCTGCTCTCGGGCCTCAGCTTCAGCTTCACCGCCCACGCCAAGGATATTTACACCTCCCATCCGGATCAGCTCAGAGAAAAACTTGAACAGGCAGTCTTCGTGGCGACCTGTACCAGGCAGAACAAAGCCTATCTTGACGAGCTCAAAAAGGGTGTCGGCGCCCGAGTTCACTGTATCTATCACGGCATCGACCTTGATCTGTTTCAAAACAACGACAGCAGGGTGGCGACCAGGCCGCCCTACAGGCTGCTGACAGTCGCCAGGATTACCGAGAAAAAGGGGCTGCCCACCGTCTACCAGGCGCTGCAGAGACTGGCTGATCGAGGGATCGATTTCGAGCACATCCTGATTGGTGACGGCGACGACCGCGAATCGGTGCTTCGTCTCATTGACGAACTGGGGTTGAGCAGCCGCTGCCGGTGGCTTGGTACCAAGCCCCATGAAGAGGTGCTCGACCAGTTCAAGCGCAGCGATCTTTTCATTCTCGGCAGCAAGATTGCCGCCGACGGTGATCGGGACGGCATCCCCAATGTCCTGGTGGAATCACTGGCCATGGGTGTTCCGGCAGTGGCGACAAACGTTTCTTCCATTCCCGAAATAATCATCGACGGTGAAACCGGGCTTACGGTCGAGCAAGAAGACAGCGAGTCATTGTGCGAAGCTATTATCCAGCTGTTGACAGATCAGCAACTCCGGCAAAAAGTTATTCCCAAGGGCACCTCATTCGTTGAAGAGCATTTCGACAACAGCCGATTGATCGTCGATCTGGCCAGGCTTTTCGTCGATGCCGACCCAAGATTCGAGGCCGGTGTCACATTGCCCTGAGGAGTCAATAACAGGTTATCACGCAACTCGCGGGAATCGCCAATTCAAGGATCTCTCACTGCGCATGAGTGTATCGACACTGTTCGGCCTGCTCAGACATGGCCAGACCATCTGGAACACCCAGGGACGGGTACAGGGACGCCTCGATTCGCCCCTCACCTCCGAGGGCATTGCGGCGGTAAGGGAATGGGCCCATTTTCTTGGCGGTCCCCGCTGGAAATGGGGTCGCATACTCTGCAGTCCGGCACCACGGGCGGTCACAACGGCGCAACTCATTAACGAGAAACTGCGGGTTGAAGTCCAGGAAGAAAAGGACCTGCGCGAACAGGACTGGGGTCGGTGGGAGGGGCTGAGCTGGTCCGAGATCCGCACCAGGTACGGCGACGAATTGCAAGCTCAGATTGAACAAGGCTGGTCCTTCCGGCCGCCCGGCGGCGAGAGCCGCAGCGAAGTGTGCGACCGGGCGCGCGAACTGCTGAGCCGGCTCGGGCGTCTCCATGGAGGGGAACAGATCCTCGTGATCAGCCATCAGGGGGTGATGAAATCTTTGCTCTATGCCATTGAAAAAAGAGCGTTTCTTCCCGGAGAGCCAAAGCTGATTGACAAGAACCTGCTGCAGACCGTGTCATGCTGCAACGACACGATGACCGGTTTTGCCTACAACATCGAGCCCCTGCCACGGTCGTGAGAATACTCTACTATTGCCAGCACGTTCTCGGGGTGGGTCATTTTCACAGAAGCCTCGAAA
>CBFCWR010000369.1:0-3120 GCA_965601575.1 uncultured Desulfofustis sp.
ATCAAGAATTTATTTCTTGCGCCTGTGGTCTCAAACCCCGACCAGGAAATTGTCTATCGCGGAGAGAAACGTTTTACTTACAGGGAGTTCCACCAGCGTGTGCACAGACTGGCTGACGCCCTTTCCACGCTCGGGGTCAAACCCGGTGATACCGTCGCCATGATGGATTGGGACAGTCATCGCTATTTAGAATGCTTCTATGCGGTGCCCATGCTCGGAGCGGTTCTGCACACGGTCAATGTCAGACTCTCACCGGAACAAATTGTCTTCACCATCGACCATGCCGAAGACGACTTTATTTTGGTAAACAGTGAATTCCTGCCCATTATAGAACAGGTAAAGGGCCGTATCAATACGGTCAAGGAATTCATTCTGATCAATGATGAGGAGTCCGCCCCGGAGAGTTCAATTCAGTTTGGTGGTGAGTACGAATCGCTTCTTGCTTCTGCCAGCGCTGAGTTCAGTTTCCCTGATTTTGACGAAAACACCAGAGCCACCACTTTCTACACAACCGGCACCACCGGGTTACCCAAGGGGGTTTATTTCAGTCACCGCCAACTGGTTCTGCACACCCTTGGTACCATAGCGACGCTGGCGACCTCGGCCGATCAGGGCCGTTTTCATCAGCAGGACGTGTACATGCCCATCACCCCCATGTTTCATGTTCACGCCTGGGGTTTTCCCTATATTGCCACCGCGGTTGGAGTAAAGCAGGTCTATCCCGGAAGATACATGCCGAATCTGCTACTCAACTTGATCGAGCAGGAAAACGTCACCTTCAGCCATTGTGTACCAACAATTATGCACATGCTCATGGCGAGCCCGGAGTTTGACTCTACGGATCTGTCTGGCTGGAAGGTCGTAATCGGCGGCGCCGCCCTCCCCCAACAAATGTGCAGGGCTGCAAGGAACAGGGGAATTGATATATTTTCCGGTTACGGTATGTCAGAAACCTGCCCGGTTTTGACCATCGCCCAGGTGGAACCGGACCTTATCGGCACCGACGAGGAGGTAGAGATTCGCTGCAAAACCGGCAGACCTCTGCCCCTGGTTCAATTGCGCGTGGTCGATGAACAGATGAATGATGTGCCCGCCGACGGCAGCAGCGTCGGCGAAATCGTGGTGCGCAGCCCATGGCTCACCCAGGGGTACTGGAAGGATAGCAGAAATTCTGAAACACTCTGGAAAAACGGATATCTTCACACCGGTGACGTAGCCAACCTCGACAGCAACAATTACGTGGCCATCACCGACCGGATGAAGGATGTCATTAAAATAGGTGGAGAATGGCTGTCCTCTCTCGAACTCGAGGACGTGATAAATCTTCACCCTGCAGTTTCCGAGGTTGCTGTTATTGGCGCTGCCGATGATAAATGGGGGGAAAAACCGCTGGCCCTGATTGTGGTTAATGAGGATGTTGAGCAGCCCCAGCCGAAAGAAATGGTGGCTCACGTCAAAGCCTTCATCGACAAAGGATTGATGAGCAAGCTCGCACTCCTTCTTGAAATAAAATATATTGATCAGATCGCCAAAACAAGTGTGGGCAAAATCAACAAAAAAGTGTTAAGAGAGTCCTTTTTGTAAAAATGAGCTGCTGCCAGGCGGCCACTGTCAGTAAATGAATTCACCCCTTTCATCATAATTTCTTCACCATGCTTCCAGACAATCAGCGAATCGTCATCACCGGCGTCGGGCTTGTCTCGCCCAACGCATCGAACCTTCCTGAATACAGGCAAAAGCTCCTTGAGGGCCGGAGCGAGATAGAACGAATAGAGCTACGTTACTTCGGTTCCGCCCCTGCCGGTCTCTGCACCTTTGAAGAGACCAGATACAGGAAAAGGAAAGAGAATAAAAAAGGAACCAGAGCCGGCTGCATTGGCGTGTACTGCGCCCACGAGGCACTAATAGACGCCGGACTTGAAGATGATTTCTACCAGAAAAGCAGGACGGGTGTGTATGTGGGTCTCACTGAACACGGCACGGTTGAAACGGAAAACGAGATCTACAACATAAAAGGATATGACTACGACGTCGCTTACTGGACTCATCACCATAATCCACGCACTGTGCTCAATAATCCGGCCGGCGAAATAACCATGAGTCTCGGCATAACCGGGCCTCACTACTCCATAGGTGCGGCCTGCGCCGCCGGCAATGCCTCCCTTATACAGGGCGTGCAGATGCTGCGCCTCGGAGAAATCGACATGGCCATTGCCGGGGGTATCTCCGAATCGACGGGTTCATTCGGTATTTTCGCAAGCTTCAAGGCCCAGGGGGCCCTGGGGGAAGCTGAGGATCCGACCAAGGCCTGCCGCCCCTTCGACATGAATCGAAACGGTATCGTGGTTTCCGAGGGCGGCTGTCTCTATATTCTGGAAACCCTGGACAAGGCGCTCGCCAGAGATGCCGCTATCTATGGTGAAATTGTCGGTTACGGTATGAATTCCGACGCCAAAGATCTGGTGCTGCCATTTGGCGAGCGCCAGGCTGAGTGTATGCAACTCGCGCTTGATCGGGCCGGGCTGAAACCTCACGACATAGATATCATCTCCACCCATGCAACCGGCACCCAGCAGGGAGATACTGAAGAATGCAAAGCCATTAGATCGCTCTTTGGCTCAGCCCCCCACACCCATGTAAACAACACCAAGAGCATCATCGGCCACGCCATGGGAGCCGCCGGTGTGCTTGAACTGGCCGGCAATCTCGGATCATTCAGTGATGGCCTCATTCACCCTACCATCAATGTCGACGAACTCGACCCGGCCTGTCAACTCGACAACCTTGTGCTTGATAAACCGGTGCAGCGTGAGAATATTACAACCGTTCTAAACAACTCTTTCGGCATGGTCGGCATCAATTCCACTGTCATCGTACAAAAGTATCCGGGCTGATCACCGGACTGAACAAAAAAAACAGTTAAATAAATCCATCATGTATGGTATAAAACGTGATTTGCTAGAACACGTATGCACGCGCGATAACGCACTTTTAACACAAACCCTGAGTACCCGTATCATTCGGAGACTTTTATGACTCGTACCGATATAAAAGATCTCATCCTGGAGATCATTGAAGATATTGACGACGAAGCAGATTTCGACAGTCTCGATCCGGATC
>CBFCWR010000370.1:0-3099 GCA_965601575.1 uncultured Desulfofustis sp.
AATACTCCGCCCTGTCTTGCAATCTATGTGGTTTACCGGGTTTTACAGTGGCTCAAGGGTCTTGGAGGGGTCGAGGAAATCCAGAAAATCAACCAGCAGAAGGCCGCCACTCTCTACGAGACCATTGACCGCGGAGATTACTATAGAGGGCATGCCGAGCCGCAGTCTCGATCGCAGATGAATGTGGCCTTCAATCTGCCCACACCTGAGCTGGAGGCGAAGTTTATTGCCGAAGCTGCCGCGCAAGGGCTCAAGGGACTCAAGGGCCATCGCTCCATCGGCGGCTGCCGTGCTTCCATTTACAACGCCTTTTCACTCGAGGGGATTGCGGACCTGGCTGCTTTCATGGAGCGTTTCGCCAATGATAACCCGGCCTGATAGTATGCCCGAACATGTGGTCGAAGACATCGTAATACGGCCACCAAGTGAGGCCAATTCGATCATCATTCAGGCCACCCGCGGCTGCTCCCACAATCGCTGCATCTTCTGCGGTGTCTACAAGGGTTCTGTTTTCGGCATCACGAGTGGAGAGGATATCGATCAACAGCTCGATTTTGCCCAAAAATATTGTACTCACCAGAGTCGGGTGTTCATTGGCGCTGGGGATGCGTTGATCCTGCCCCAGGCCGAGCTGCTCGATCTCTTCGGAAAAATCTCTGCAAAGCTTCCATGGGTCACACGAATTTCCCTCTATGCCAACGGCAAGGCCATCCGCTCGAAGAGCGACGGAGACCTCGAGGTTCTAAGGCGTAACCGTCTGGATCGCATCTATATGGGCATCGAGAGCGGCGATGATTACCTTCTTGACTGGATGAAAAAAGGCGAAACCGCAGCCACTCTGGAAAAAGCAGGAAAACGCGTGGTCGCCGCAGGAATTTTCCTGTCTACCACGGTCTTGCTCGGTATCGGCGGAGTGGACAGATCGCTGGCACATGCTCAGGCCACCGCAACTCTGTTGAACAAAATTCAGCCCAACCAGATAGCCGCCCTGAGCCTGATGCCACTGGACAATACAGAATTGGGGCACCTGTGCCGATCAGGGAAATTCGCCGAGCTCAGCGCTGAACAGGCTGCCATGGAACTCAAGGCTTTGATATCCGGCTTGACGCGTGACCGGGTGCAGTTCATGGCCAACCATGCGTCCAATTACCTCCCCCTGAGCGGGCGGTTACAAAAGGACAAGCAGAAATTTCTGCAGGCGCTGGATCAGGCCCTGGACGATCCCGCCCGTTTCGTGCCCCACCATCTTCGGGCCCTGTAAATGAAAAACGACCTCACCGATTGCAAGGATCTCGACCGAAAAGGGCTGGAAGCCTTTGCGGAGTCATTGGGGCAACCCGCCTTTCGCGGCAGGCAAATCATGGCCTGGCTCTACCGGCCCGGCATCGTCAGTTTCGACCAGATGACCGATCTGGCTAAAACATTTCGTGCGATTCTGCCCGAGAATGCCAGGATTTCACGTTTCAGCGATCCGGTCACCGAAGTATCGGAAGACGGCTCGATCAAGTTCGGCTTTAAACTCGACGACGGTCAGATTGTCGAATCGGTGAATATCCCTGAACCTGACCGCAACACGCTCTGCATTTCGTCGCAGGTCGGCTGTGCGATGGAATGCAGGTTCTGCCAGACTGGCATCATGGGGTTTCGTCGTAATCTCAGCCCCGCTGAAATGGTCAACCAGGTGTGCGGGGTGCGCGATTACCTCAACGAACCCGCCAGAAACACTCAGGACACTAGTCAGGCGATCACCAACCTGGTCTTCATGGGCATGGGCGAGCCGCTCAACAATATGGACAACCTGCTCACCACTATTTCCATTTTGACCGATCAGAAAGGTCTGGATATGGCCAGCCGGAGGATTACCGTTTCGACCTGCGGTATCGTTCCCAAAATGCATCTTCTTGGCGAACTCACCAATGTGAACCTGGCCGTTTCGCTGCATGCGGTTGACAATCAAACCCGGGATCAGTTGATGCCTGTCAACCGGCGCTATCCCATTGAACAGCTGCTGCAGGCCTGTAAAGACTATCCGATCCAAAAGAGGAAACGAATCATGATCGAGTACATCATGCTCGACGGCATCAACGATAGCGATGCCGAGGCACGGCGGCTGGCATCGATTCTGCGCCCCATTCCCTGCAAGATCAACCTGCTTGCCTACAATGAATGCCAGGGCAGTGACTACCGGACTTCACCCATGAACCGCATTCTCGCCTTCCAGGACATTCTCCGCCGCGCCCACTACTCGGTGTTCATTCGCAGCAGCAGAGGATCCGATATCGCCGCCGCCTGCGGCCAGCTTTCCACCACTTTAGCCGAATCGGCCTGATCCGCTCACCCTTCTGCTGAGCACTACTGGCCGGCGCCAATCATAAAGAACAGGTTGGCGCAGCCTATTATAAAACCGAGCAGCGCCCCAAACAGGTTGATGTACTTGAACTGCTCCGCCATGATCGATAAAAGCAGTTGCTCCAGCCGCAGCAGATCGAAGCTGTCTATTCGGTCGGTAACTATCTTTCTGATATTCAATGACTTTACAATCCCCGGCACTTCTGAAATCAGCAACCTGGTGGTCATTTCTCTCAAGGAGGTACACAGTGCCCCTGTCACTCCCTGGGGGATCAGGTGATCAAGTCGTCCTATGGGCTTGTTCACCAGCTGCTCGACGAGGTCGTCTACCATCCGGTCGACGAACTGGGTCGTTTCCGCGGAATGGAATGCATCAACCAGGATAACCTTCAGCCTCATCCGATACTTGTCGAAAAGCTCTGCGCCCACCACCTCTTCGATTGCCACACCGGTTGTTTGTTCTCCACCCTTGGTGATCCGGGTGACATAGTTCTCCAGAAAATGAACGATCATCTGACGGGTCTCGTGGGAGTCCAGGAGGCTCAGGAGTTTCTGGGAAATGATCTGTGAAACGGCATCGAGCTGCTCGGTGTGCTCCACTTGAAGAAAGTCGGAGAGAGGCGCTGCCAGGACCGAGTCAAGACGTTCGCCAAGGGCCGCACGAACGCGGACTTCTATATATTGGTCCTGGAGAAATGCGGAGATGTCCTCGTGTCTGTCATCGAGGTACTCTCTGATTTTCTGGTCGAG
>CBFCWR010000371.1:0-3098 GCA_965601575.1 uncultured Desulfofustis sp.
GGGTTGAGTATGCCAGTTAATGTTGTGGATTTTAATCAGAAAATATAATGTAGATCGGCTGAACAAAAGTCAAGACAGCATATCAGTTCCTCGGTTCCATATCAGGGCCCGGACACAGGCAGCCAGGGAAGAAAGTGATACTGAAGAATTAAAATATATCTGCATCGCAATTTTATTTGAGTATAATCGAGGGAGCTCCACCCTTGATCAGCCATCCGGTTCCCGGATTTTCGCGATCAGCTTGATATCTTCTGTTATTAAGTTATTGTAGGATTTAATTTACTTCCATTTAGGAGCTGTCAGGCACAATGACCTAACTCTTTTTAAGGGTGAACTATCCATCCTCTCGGATTTCACGTTGAGTCCGATAATCACTTGAGTAAAAATACTTACCTAAATATCCAGAGGCAGATCTGAATAGAGTGAAGAGCACCGGTCTTTATATTCAACTCTTTAGCGTCCATGGGCTGATCAGAGGAGAATCCCCCGAACTTGGCAGAGACGCCGATACCGGGGGACAGGTTAAATATGTCCTGGAATTGGCCAAAGCGCTTGGCGAATGTGAAGAAATCGACCGGGTCGATCTTGTCACCAGGCTGATCGACGATAAGGCTGTGGCACCCGATTACGCGGTACCAGTTGAACCGCTTTCCGAACACGCCCGCATCATTCGAATTCGTTGCGGCGGCAAAAAATACCTGCGCAAGGAGTTGCTCTGGCCGCATCTCGAGTATTTTATCGACCGTTCTATTCGATTCATAAAATCCCAGGGACGGGTTCCCGACATTTTTCACGGTCACTATGCCGATGCGGGATACGTGGCTCTGCGTCTGGCCGAGGCCTTTGATGTGCACTTCGTGTTTACCGGTCACTCATTGGGCAGAAGCAAAAAGGAAAAGCTTCTCGGTGATGGACTAAGCGAGGCCCGAATAGACAAACAATACCGGATCAATCACAGAATTGAGGTGGAAGAAAAGATCATCCAACAGGCGGAGCTGATCATCACCTCTACCAAACAGGAGATAACCGAGCAATACGGCTTATACAAAAGCGGCAGGCACAATCGCTTTACCGTGATTCCACCAGGTATAGACCTGGAGACCTTCTATCCCTTTTATGACACCCAACTTGACGGAGAACTGCTCAACGAGGAAGTTAAGCAAATTCGTTACACCCTGTTGCGTGAACTGCATCGTTTCTGGGCCCATCCGGAAAAACCATTTATCCTCGCTTTATGCCGACCGGATCATCGTAAAAATATCACTGGCCTGATTGACGCCTATGGCACCAACCCGGAATTGCAAAAGATCGCGAACCTGGCCATATTTGCCGGAATTCGCAAGGACATTACGGTGATGGAGGACAACGAGCAGGAAGTTTTGACTGATATGCTCCTGCAGATGGACCGTTATGACCTGTATGGGAAATTGGCCATTCCCAAGCGCCACGATTTTGCCACCGAGGTGCCTGAGCTTTACCGGATCTGTGCGGAAAGCCAGGGGGTATTTGTCAACCCAGCCTTGATTGAACCGTTTGGACTTACCCTGATTGAAGCGGCGGCTTGCGGTTTGCCGATCGTGGCCACCAATAATGGAGGACCAGTGGATATCGTCGCCAACTGCGAAAACGGTATCCTGGTTGAGGCATCCGATGCCAACAGCATAGCTCACGCGTTATTGGCCATCCTGATTGACGAGGCTAAATGGTCAGATTTCTCCAACAACGGCATTAATGGAGTCAGGAAACACTATTCCTGGCAGGCACACTCCGAAAAAACCATGAATCAGTTCGAGAAACTGATTCCTGGCCGAGACACGAACGATTCTGATGGTGGTCACATGGTGAAGGAACTGCCTCAACCGTCTTTCGGCAGACGGTTGACCAATGTGGGGCATCTGATGATTACCGATATCGACAACACCCTGGTCGGTGATGATCAAAGTATGCGGGAGCTTTTCTGGCTCCTGCGTGAACGAAAGCAGGCCTTGGCCTGGGGTGTGGCCACGGGCAGAAGCCTCGAGTTGACCCTGGACGCCATGACGGTCCATAATTTCCCCATGCCTGATATCCTGATCTGCTCAGTCGGCACCGAAATTTATTACGGTCCGGACCTGCGGCATGACAGGAGCTGGCAACAGCATATTACCTATCAGTGGAAAGCGGAAGCCATAAAAGAGGCGCTGAGCTCTTTCGAGTTTTTGGTATTTCAGGAGGCAGAGGGACAGCGAGGCCATAAAATCAGTTACTACCTCGAGGAGAAGGGCGGCCGCCTGAAAGCCATTCAGGAAGTGTTGAAACAAAATCGGCTGCGCTGCCAGACTATTTATTCCCACGGCCAATTTCTGGATATACTGCCGATAAGGGCCTCGAAAGGAAAGGCCATAGATTATATTCGTTACAAGTTTGACTTTTCACCGCGCCAAGTCATGGTCGCGGGCGACTCTGGCAATGACGAAGATATGATCGCCAGTGCCGCCCGAGGGCTCGTGGTTGGCAACCATAGTGAAGAACTGGACAGGCTGCGCCGCAAGCCTAACATTTATTTCAGCCCCGAAACCTATGCCGCCGGCATCATAGACGGATTGAAACATTATGGATTTCTAAGCAGCTGAGCGCATGGCCTCAGCCCGCTTCTTGAACTGCAGGTGATAAAACATCTCCAGGTAGCGATTCGTTTCCTCCCGCTCGAGATTGGTGGCAAACTTCCAGAACCCGTAAATGCAGGTGAGCGACAGCAACCGTTCAGCATATCGTTTCCAGGTGTAACGTTCCTCTATGCGAGTGCTGGCGCCGCTCGAAAGAGTCTGCCAGAGAGTCGGCTCTGCTGCGCAGCGCTCAAAGAAATCGGCGATTTTTTCGGCTGCCAGGTCCCCGTGATTGGGGTCGATATGATAGCCTGACACACTGTCCTGGATGATCTCGAGGGGGCCTCCATAGCAGGTCGCAAACGTCGGGAGGCCCGAAACCATCGCCTCCACCACGGTCAGCCCAAAGGCCTCGAAGAAAGCTGGTTGAACAAATGCACCGCCGGTATCGGCCACATAGCGATACAACTCCCCAGTCAGTTGTTTGTCGAGCCGGACGCCAAGCCACCTGAC